>JARGFZ010000029.1 GCA_029210965.1 bacterium
ATGAACCTGGTAGCCCGCATCCATGAGCAGATCTACCAGCCAATACCAGTTAAAGGTGGATTCAACCACAGCTCCGGCAAGCCTCTCCCTCACGGGATCCAGCGCGCCAAGGATCATCTCAGGGTCGTTGGGAACCTTCTTCCTGAAAAGCCGCTTTCCATTTGCGTCCACCACGCCAAGATAATTGTTATTTGCGTGAAGATCGATTCCAGCATACACTTGCATTGGGCACCTCCTGTCTAGGGTTAAGAAACCAAAAGTGATGTGGCTAATTAACCTGATTATAACCGGTGGTGCCCACTTATATGATTATCGCAGGACGGCCATCTGCAGGCCGTATCGCAGGGTTACGCAGAGAAAAAACTCAAACCGTGGGATAAGAATTATGATCCACTGTATCGTCTTCATATTCACTCCAATTTAATTCATTTGTTTTTAATCTCTTTGCAGATCTCACTTTGATCAGGTTTTTGCGGTGTTCCCCGCGGCTCTCTGCGACAACGCCTGGGAGGCGGCGTTCCTGCCCTCTGCGTTAATGCTTTTGCATTTATCGGTTTATTAGTCTCAATCTTGATAAAGTCGCAAAAAGTCCAATCCGGGACTTTTCACTCCAAGGAAAGGGAAAAGCGTCGTTTTTCCTTTCCTTACAAATCAATGACTTACAGTGCGAGTCATTGATCTGGGCGCCCCGCGCGGGGCGCATGGATGGACTTTTTGCGAGTCCATCAATCTTTAATCCCCTGGCCTGAGCCTGTCGAATCCTCAAGCCTCAATGGGCTATCAGCAAAGATAGCCTCGATGAAATCCTCTCTGGCCCCTGGATCACCCAGACTGCCTTCACTATTCACAGTTCACGGTTCACTTTTCACGATTCACATTTCACTTTTCACCGTCTCTTTACAGTTACCACACCGTCCGCCTCTCATCCATCATCCTTTTCGGGTGTTAAAGACATTTCGCCCTTGAACGAAGCATGCTTGCCGGCGTGCTAGAAAGGGTGTCCCGCCCACAGCGGGATTATCGTGCGCCGCCCCCCTACCTATTGAACCGTTGCAGACTGAGCCGATATCCGGTAGCATAATAAGGATGTCACACTATCTGAAAATCAAAACTGCCTTTGCAGTCGGGACCGCGTTCATGTTCGCAACCTTCCTGTTCGTACCGGCACTTGTAGCAGGGGATTCATTTTCGATCATGAAGGAACAGGAATTACACCTGTTCTCAGAACCTCTGGACCTTGCCATATCGAGCGATGGAAGTTGGACCTTTGTCCTTACCAAAAGCGGTATGGTAACCATCTACGGGGCCTCCGGTGACCTGATCCAATCCCTAAAAGTTGGCAAAGGTTACAATTCCATCGAATACAGTCCAACCGGCAACAAACTCCTCCTCAGCGGATCAGGCAAACAGGAGTTGAAGATCCTGACCCTCTCCATGCTTTATGAGTTGGACTATAAAGGATCGCCCTTCAAGGGACCTCCAAACGCACCGGTGACCATTGCCGTCTTCAATGACTTCCAGTGACCTTACTGCGCGAGGCTGGTCCTCGTACTCGAGCAGGTGCTCGAGAAACACCCCGGAAAGGTTAAACTGGTTTTCAAAAACTTCCCCCTGAGGAACCACAAGCTGGCGATGCCGGCTGCCCAGGCTGCCCTTGCCGCTGGCAAGCAGGGGAAATTCTGGGAGTATCACGACAAGGTTTTTGAAAACTACAATAAACTGAATGAGGGATTGCTTGAGCAGTTTGCGAAGGATCTGGCCCTGGACATGGACCGTTTCAGAAAGGATCGCGGCAACCCTGAAACCGTCTCTCTCATTAACCGCGACCTCAGGGAGGGCAGCCGGATCGGTGTCCGGGGCACCCCCACTCTTTTCCTCAACGGGAAGCGCCTCGAACAGCGTTCTCTGGAAGCTTTTGCAGCGGCCATTGAAAGTGAGTTGAACCCCTAAGACAACCATAATATAACTCAAACCTGGACCCTTAAGTATAACGATCCAAGGCAATGATCCTTTCCAAATTCCAAACTCAAATTTCCACTTATTAAAGGAAACCATCGACCATGAAACACAACCCTTTGCGGTCCTCAGCGCTAATTTTCTGTACTGTAGCTTTCCTGACCCTGACCTTCCCGTCATTTATCCATGCCTTCGGAGGAGGTACGTGCGGAGAGGGCGAATGTTCAGACTGTCACTCCATCGAGATCCCGGAAACCAGGGAAATACTGAAAGACCTGGTCCAGGAGGTCCATGCCGTCGATTTTTCAGAGGTTCCAGGGCTTTTTATCGTTGATGCAACAGGAAAAAACGGGAATCGCGGCATACTCTACCTGGATTTTTCCAAGAGTTACATCGTTGCAGGGAACTTCCTCAGGATCGCGGATAAATCAAACGTCTCACAAAGGGAGATCACCAGGCTTCGCCGCGTGGACTTGACGACCATACCACTGACAGACTCTCTGGTCATAGGCAACCCCGGTGCTTCCAGGAAGGTGATCCTGTTCACCGATCCCCAGTGCCCATTTTGTAAGAAGCTGCATCCGGAACTCAAAAAGGTGGTTGAGACAGACCCTGATGTGGTGTTCTTTATTAAACTGATGCCCCTGGTGAAAATTCACCCGGAAGCCTATAAAATTTCCAAAGCCATCCTGTGCGAAAAGAGCCTCCAACTTTTGGAAGACAGTTTTGCCGGGAAACCTGTCCCGGCGCCGAGCTGCGAATCTGACGCAGTGGACCGCACCCTCAAACTCGCCCAGGATCTGGGGATCGGTTCCACACCTACACTGATCCTTCCCGACGGCCGCCTCGCTCCGGGCTACCGGCCGGCGGAAGATATACTCGAGCTGCTAAAAAATAAATAGGCAACTCAATTATGAGTGCAGGGTGTAGGGTGCAGAGGGGTAATCAGGTGAAGGAGAAAGTCGGGAGGAATTACCGCAGATTAAAAGTTTTTTGGTCTCTACACATTACACATTACACTTAATACTAACCCCATGTGTCTAATCGTTTTTGCCTACAAGTATCATCCCCATTACCCCCTCATTCTGGCCGCCAACCGTGACGAATTTTACGAAAGACCCACCAGCAGATCCCATTTCTGGAAGGATCACCCGGACCTGCTCGGAGGCCGTGATATGAAACACGGCGGAACCTGGATGGGAATAACAAAATCGGGCAGGTTTGCTGCGGTAACCAACTACCGGGAGAGGGCTGTAATCAGGGCGCATCCGCTATCAAGAGGCCTTCTGGTAAAGGACTTTCTCACGAACCGGGATTCACCCGAAACGTTCCTGAATGGAATCATACCCCGAGCTGAAGAATACAGAGGATTTAACCTTCTCCTCGGCGACCAGGCCTCACTTATTTACTATTCCAATCGCAGTTGTAAGATGCAGGCTCTGAAACCGGGGATCTACGGACTATCCAACCACCTCATGGACACACCCTGGCCCAAACTTGTCCGCACCCGTCAGGCATTGACCGCGATTATTGAAGGATCGGATCCAATAAGCACCGAGCAGCTTTCAAACATCCTTTATGACAAGAGTCCCGCTGCAGACAACGAACTGCCGGATACCGGTTTCGAACTGGAGTGGGAAAAGGTCCTTTCCTCCCCCTTCATCGTCACCCCCACCTATGGCACAAAGGCTTCAACTGTGCTTCTTCTCGACACTGACGGTCAGGTCACTTTTACAGAGCGATCCTTCACAGGTCCCGAAGATCAGGGACAAACCATCCACCATGAATTCACACTCACCGTTCCATGAGGTGTTTAGGCCCTTTCAAATCCCGACCCTTGATCTTCCCGTTAAACAAATCGACCTGCCCTATCCCATTGGACAATGCACCTGTGCTAATATAGCTTTTATAAATTAACCTTAGGATCAATGCCATGAAGCAATCGTTCTATCAGGAGATCATCGACAACCTGTACGACGGAGTGTATCTCGTCGATAAGAACCGCATCATAACGTACTGGAACAAGGGTGCCGAGATGCTGACCGGACACACCCGTTCCCAGGCCCTGGGCAAGTCCTGCCACGATAAATTTCTGTCCCATGTGAATGAGATGGGCCTGAACCTTTGTCAATCAGGATGCCCCCTGAACGAGGCCATCGTGGACGGAAAAAGCAGCGAGGCCGAGATCTACCTTCACCACAGGAACGGCCACAGGGTGCCTGTAACCACAAAGGTTTTTCCCATCTTCGGTGATAACGGAGAGGTCACAGGCGCCGTTGAGATATTCAGCGACAATTCGTCCCATGTGGCCAACAAGCGTCGCATCAACGAACTCCAGGAACTGGCTCTCCTGGATCCTCTTACACAGATAGGCAACAGGAGATACCTGGAGATGACGCTGGAGGCCAAACTGGCCGAGACAGCCCGTTATAGCAATAAGATAGCGATTTTTTTCATCGACATTGATGATTTCAAACAGATCAACGATACCCACGGCCACGATGTGGGAGACGAAGCCCTGCGAGTAGCCGCCAAAACCTTAAACGCCGTGATCCGGCCAATGGATGTCCTCGGCCGATGGGGAGGGGAAGAGTTTGTCGCCGCGGCCTCAAACATTAACAAGGAAGCCGTTAAAGCTATCGCTGAGAGGTTCAGAACGTTCATTGAAAGGTCCAGCGTCCGTACAGGTGACAGGAACCTGTTATTTACTGTAACTATCGGCGGAACCATTGCCAGACCCAGTGATGACCTGGCCTCTGTGATAAAGAGGGCCGACACGCTTATGTACGAAGGGAAAGGGAAGGGGAAAAACAGAGTGATCATCGGATGACAATACCTGATATCCGATGATCACAGTGCTGAAGTACAAGATTCCAGTGCTGAAGTTCAAAGTGATAGGTTCAAAGTCCTTAGTAATGAAAACTTATCGCTTGAGCACTTAGCACTTATCTCTTCAGCACTTATCTCTTATCTCTCGGATTTAATGATCTTCAACGTTTCCTTATAAATCATTAAATCCTCATCTGTCGGTATGACAAAGATTCTAACTGTTGAACCTTCCCCGGTGATCTCCGCCTCTACCCCTTTTGCCTCATTGTTTTTCGCCTCATCCAGGACAAAACCCAGAGGCCCGAGCCCCTCAAGGGTTTCCGAGCGGATCTCGGGAGAATTCTCACCGATCCCGGCTGTGAACACCAATGCGTCCGCACCACCAAGAACACCGTGATAGGCACAGATGTACTTCTTGAGTCTGTAGGTAAAAACGGAGAGGGCCAAGGCTGCCCCTTCATGCCCCTGTGAACGTGCCGCAAGTAGATCCCGTACATCCGCGGAGAGGCCCGAAAGGCCCTTCAGCCCACTCTCACGATTGAGCAGATCGTGGATCTGGTCATCGGCAAGCCCCCCACCTTCTGCGGACATGAGGTAATGGACGATGGCGGGATCCAGATCGCCGCACCTGGTTCCCATGACCAACCCTTCCAGTGGGGTAAACCCCATGGATGTGTCAACACATCGGCCATCCCTTACAGCGGCCAGGGAACAGCCGTAACCGAGGTGGCAAGTAATGATCCCAAAACCATCCCCGTCACCAGGGGAATACAGATCAGCAGCTCGATCGTGGACGAAGTTGTGACTGATGCCGTGAAATCCGTACCGGCGTATCTTGAGCTCCTTGGCTAATTCGATGGGAAGTGCATAATTGTAAGCTTCCGGAGGGATACTGCTGTGAAAGGAGGTGTCAAAAACGGCTATCTGGCGGGTATCGGGAAGCCGATGGGTAGCAAACTCGATCCCCGTGATATTCGGCGGATTGTGAAGGGGCGCCAGTTCCGAGCAGGACCGGATGCCTTCCATCACCTGGGGATCGATCAGGTGAGCGTGCCGGAAACGCCAGCCGCCATGAACCACCCTGTGTCCAACAGCTTCGACAGTAGAAAGCCCCCCGGAAAGGAGAGAATCCAGGTCTGAAAAGATCTTCTCCAGACTCTCATTGTAATCGGTGACACGCTCCTCGACGCCGTGGTGGATAACTTCACCACTCGTCTTTTCATACAACGTGTGCTTGATACTCGATGATCCGCAGTTAAATACAAGGATCGGCATGGCTCAGGACGACTTTCTGCAGGTACCGACGTTAGCAATGGCCTCGTCGGCGAATTCCCAACGCTCCAGGAGATAAGGCTTTTCATCCTCAAAGAACATGGCCTGTATTTCAATTTTTCCCTCGGCCGACCCCTTGCCGGACACACCCCGGTACATGAGGACGATGATCTCCTGGAGGGGGGAGCTCTGAAAAGCCCTGGCCTTGTCCCTGAAATCGTCAACCGGATCGCCGTCGGGCACTACGATCAGGGATCTGTTGTCAGGGCAATATTTGTGGAGACCAATACTGACCTGCTTCACAACATTACCTATTGTGGCCTGGTTGTTATAACGAGTTAGGCCTGCGACCATATCCGCAGATTCTCAATAAGCTCAATGGGGCATCTAACCTCATCCCCCAGGGCAGTCAGGTATTTCATCCTTTGCTCCCTCTTATCTGGACCATATTGTCGAGATTACCATATTCTTTGTCCAGATGTCCGATGGAGTCTCTAAGGGGGATCTTTGGCAGACTCCCCTGGGCCGGCATATTTTCAGTAGGTAACGATGAAGTCGGTATAGCCCGCTACAGGTGTATCGTAGTCGATATGGAGATCATTGACAATTGCAGCGGGAGGGCCTTTCCGAGCCCACCGGACCAGGTCTTCCAGGACCGCTGTCGGGCCCTGGGCCACGATCTGGACAGTATCGTCCGGCAGGTTTCGCACCGTCCCAACCAAACCCAGTTCCCGGGCCTTTCTCATGGTGCTGTCTCTGTAAAATACCCCCTGAACCCGGCCGTGAACGATGATGGTGACTCTTTTTAGCTCGGACATAAAATTCTCCGCGTAAGGAATTCAGAATCCAGAATTCAGTAAAACCTCGATCAGATGGTAGCTGATTCCAAACCTTCTGGCTCCTGAATTCTGGCTCCTGGATTCAGTCGTCAAGCCTATTTATATGCGGCTTAATATCCAAAACGGGAGTACCGTCAATAGCATCGATCCCCTTCACGTGCAGTACATTTCCATCCACAGAAAGAAGATCTACCGTATATACCGCAAGGGGGTTAGGTCTGGCAGGGCTCCGGGTGCCGAAAACACCGGTCAGAGGTGCATTCGTGTTTCCCCTCGGATGGACATCCAGGATATCCCTGTTTGCCAGGTGCATCCAACAGATCACCAGCAGTTGGGACCACTGTCCGATCCCACTCAGGGCCTCGGTGTATGGTGTAAGAATCTCGATCCTGGCATCAAGGTCTGCATCCCGCCCCTGCCGGGGGGCTTGCCCACGCTCGGTAACATCCGACCGGATATAGCCTACAGGTGTGATCGTTAAGTTATCCATTTGGTTTGCACCCTGTCTATCTTAATAACCTCGCAAAAAATCTCTTCGAGCTATTTTGCGAGCGGTCACGCCCTGCTCCTTACTCACCACCCCCGCCAATGGCCGGTCCGATGGCGGTACTGCATAGTAGATTATTACGAGTCCATCAAACGTCCTTCAAGAATATCCCCATCTGTCCGTTCTATGAGGACATCAACGATCCGGCCAGGGATCACCCCTTCGTGGGGAGTCCTTACAGCCACTCTGAGGTAATTATCTGACAGACCCAGCAATCGCCCAAAATCGTCCCTTGTGCTTTCGATTGCTGTCTGAAGTACCTCCCCCACAAATGAGCTGGCAAAGAGGTGCCAGTTGGTCTGGGCTAACTCTCTCATCAGTAAAACCCTCTTTTTTTTGACCTGGTGGGGAACATCATCATTCACGGCAGCCGCTTTGGTACCCGCCCTGGGGGAAAAGGGAAAGGCATGGATGAAAGGGATCTGAAGCTTTTCAACCAGATCATGAGTCTTGTTAAAGTCCTCCTCCGATTCACCCGGAAATCCACAGATCACATCACACCCGATCCCGATCCCGGGAATGGAATTTCTCAAAAGGCGAACCGCATCGGCGAAATGGGCGCCCAGGTATGGCCTGCCCATCTCTTTGAGGACCCGGTTGCTGCCGCTTTGAAGGGGAATGTGAATGTGCCTGCAGATGCGGCGGCCACCCGCGTTTGCCATGGTTTCCACCAGCCGGGGTGTTATCTCCAGAGGTTCGATACTGCTCAGCCTGAGCCTTCCAGGTAAACCGTTTTCAAGGAGCCTGGCAAGAAGATCTTCCAGACCGGACACCGGCTGAAGATCAGCTCCATACTGACCGAGATGTATCCCTGAAAGTACGACCTCGGAAACTCCCCGATCCATGAGCCGGCCAACCGCGCCAAGGGCCAGGTCAGGTTTAAGGCTTCGCGACCTCCCTCTTGCAAGAGGGACGACACAGTAAGTGCAGTTGGCGTTACATCCATCCTGAAGCTTCAGAAAACCACGATCCCGGTCGCCCAGATCCACCGCCGGATCCTCGGGCCAATCCCACCATCCAACTGAACCGGCTATCCCCAGCAGTCCCGGCAGCATCCCCTTTTCTGAAGGCTCAATGACAAGATCAACCTCTTCCATGGTCTCGATCGTTTCTCTTGCTCCGGAAGTCATACATCCGGAAACGACCAGCTTAGCCCCGGCGTTGGCCCTCCTCGCCTGGCGTATCGCCTTACGGCACTGGGCTTCTGTGGGTCCGGTAACCATACAGGTGTTTACAACGATCACGTGGGCTTCACTGACAGATCCTCTGGAAAGTCCCGCCAATTCAAGTTCTGCTGCCATGGCAGCAGAATCGTACTGGTTGCTTTTACATCCCAGGGTTATGAAAGAAAAAATACCGGGCCCCTTCGGACCCGGATTATTATTGAATGTCATAAAGACAATTTAGCGAAAAGAGAAGAAAAGGGAAAGGGGTTGAGATCCGTAAGCCGTAATCCGTAAAGGCATTATCCTTTTAAAAACATCGTCAAACACCTTGATCGATCTTTTCCAGGTTTTCTGATCACCGTTTTTTCAGTTCACGTTTCACTGTTCACGGTTTACCTGCCCTACCTTCGTCCCTTCCCTCCGCTACCTGATGATCCTCCTGAACCATCGCTTCCACTGCCATCGCTTCCACCGCCATCACTGCCCCCGGAACTGCCACTCCCGGAGTAACCACGTTCAGGATTCATATCTGAATCCGAGGATCCCCTCCGATCCTGATAGGCCTGGACAGCTTTACGCTTTATCTCCTTCTGAAACTTTACCTGGAACATAAGGTAGCGAGCGGTATCCTCCGGAGAAAGGATCTGGCGGACCCTCTCAAGATGTCTTTCTTCTGACCGGACCAACTCCCTCCTGTTGGACTGGAGTTCATCAAGGATTTTGTCAATTTTTTGGGGATCAGGGTTGCGGTTCTCGAGAGATTGGGACATTTCCCTGACCAGTTGGCGGTTGCGGAATTCTAAATTCCAACGCTCCTGGTCAGCCTGCCTCATGGCTGGAAAGAGCTGTGAGCTCGTTTCCTCATCCATATTCAGCACTTCAGAAAGCTGCCAGGCCCTCAGGGCTTCAACCTTCTTGCGAACCTGGGTAAGGTCTCTTTCCCTGGCCACCCCATCGTCGGCCATCAGAAGAGGGGTCTGAACCGGACCCATCAGGAGGAGTAGACATAAGACCCCTGTCAAACGCCCCGTTTTCATGACATCACCCACTTTCCGACCCTTTTCGGGGTCATTTCTTCCAAAAGGTCTTCGAAAATTCTAATTGTTTCATCATCCATCGTTTCGTACCCGTCGCCTTCCAGGATCAGATCCATGGTCGCAACTGTTTCGTCTGAAACGTCATTAAGATCCAGACCAAAGACCTGATCCAGGTCGTCCATAAACATTCCCGATACGGACAGGATCTCTTCCTCCACCCCCAGGAAAAAGGAATCAGCCATTTCCACAACAGAATAATCAAGCGCATCGGTCTGTGGCTGCGTTGGTGCCCCTGGCTGCAGAAGCATCAGGACAGCTACAGCCGCAACAACCAGCCCGCCGGCCCAAACAGATATCAGCACCCGTGTTTTTTCTCTTCTGCGGGCTTCAATCCGGGCGGTAACTTTCCCCGGCAGGCTGGTCCAGAACCACGGTCCGGGTTCAGGGAGGACTTTATCCTCAAACAGGCTGATCACACGCACCTGGGAGGCACATTCAGAGCAGCCCGCCAGATGGTCGGCAACTTTATTCATCTCCTTCGGTTCAAGAAGACCTTTGACATACTCCGGAAGCAACTTTTCAGAATTATCCCTGCAAACGGTCATCGATCTTCTCCCTTAAGAGCCAGCTTCAGCTTTTCCACCCCACGGTGGTAACTGGCCTTGGCCGAACCTGTTGTGCAGCCCATAATTTTCGCCACCTCGTCAAAGTGATAGCCTTCCCGGATTCGGAGGGTAAGTGCTTCTTTTTGCCTCGCAGGAAGTTCTTCCACCAAGGACCAGAACTTCTTATGCTCCTGGTCCCGAACGACCTCTTCGTGGGGATTGTCCCCGGAGGCGATGGATACCTGATCAATATCAATATTGCGCCGCCTGCCACGATCCCGAATAGTATTTTTCCAGGTATTGGAGGCGATCCTGAAAAGATAGGTTTTAAAGGAAGACCCCCCCCTGAAGCGTCCGATGGAAAAATAGGCTTTAACAAAACTGCTTTGTGTCAGTTCCATCGCATCCTCACTGTTTTCCGAAAGCCGGCACAAATACCTGTAAAGCGGCTCCTGGTACATACGCACAAGATCCTCAAAGGCTTTTTTGTCACCTTTCCGGGCCCTGCCAACAAGTTCCCCCTCAGGGGTGGTCTGATCAGTCATCACGTTGCGGCCCTCTGACATTATTGACACCGGAGGTAGGGAAAAGGTTTAAAGGGCAGAATACAGAATGTAGAATGTTGAAGGAAGAAGAAAACACAACCTTCTTCCTACCCTATTCATCCTTCCCTATTCCATCGATGCCGCCATATTAATTCTTGTAGTTTATCTTGTTAGCCTCCCTCACTGAGGTTCGAGAGGTGGTTAGATGCAAGGCCAGTCACGCCACCGGCGTGATCGAGGATTTCCGAGGTGCGATAATCCCGCCGCGGCGGGACAGATGACCACTTATCGAGCTTCAGAAATCCATCCGCCGCCCAGGACGATGTCCTCATCATAAATTACCACAGCCTGGCCCGGTGCCACACCGTGCTGTGGTTCATGGAAATCGATGGAGATCGTCCCGGCATCCTGGATCGTGATAAGGGATAGGGCCGGTTTGTGCCGGTGGCGGATCTGGACCTGGGCCTCAAACCTGCTGCCCAAAGGCTTCCCATCGGCCCAGGATACCCCGGAGGCTGTGAGCCAGGAAAAGGAGGCTTCATCACGAGACCCCATTACCACCGTGTTGCTGGCGGCCTCTATCCTCACCACGTACAATGGCTGGGCGGAGGCGATCCCCAGCCCCTTCCTCTGCCCCACAGTGTAGAAGCAGGCTCCTTCGTGCCTACCGATGACCTTCCCATCCATATCGACGACCTCACCCGGACCCGGCAGGTCAGGAGCGTTTTGGCTGATGAAATTCCGAAGCCCTCCAGGGGGCACAAAGCAGATCTCCTGGCTCTCGGCCTTTTCGTGAACCGGAAGATCCAGACTCCGGGCTTTGGACCGGACGTCCTCCTTGGTCATTTCTCCCAGGGGAAAAAGAAGCCGGGACATTTCCTCCTGGCCGAGGGTAAACAGGAAATATGTCTGGTCTTTGGAGAGGTCAACTCCCCTTGCCAGCCGAAACGATCCGTTCACCAGGATTCTTGCATAATGACCGGTTGCCAGCAGGTCGGCTCCGATCCCGGTGGCCTTGCGCAGCAAGTGGCGGAACTTCAGGTGTTCATTGCACGAAATGCAGGGATTGGGTGTACGCCCGTCAAGGTAG
The DNA here is from genome assembly GCA_029210965.1 of bacterium. Classification (NCBI taxonomy): domain Bacteria; species bacterium. The sequence continues at coordinate 11,887 of JARGFZ010000029.1, forward strand.
GTAGCGACAAAAGGACGAACAACATCTGATAGAAACTCTTTCTGCAGGTCCAGGGTGTAATGAGAGATGCCCAGTCGATGGCAGACATCCCTGGCATCGTTGAGGTGCACGGTACCGCAGCACCCCTCCTCAGCCCCTTCCACATCCTCAGGCCAGAGAAGCATAGTCATACCAAAAACGCGGTATCCCTGCTCCAGCAGTACGGCAGCAGCCACGGAAGAGTCTACGCCGCCGCTCATTGCGACCAGGACGGTCTTGTTTTTTATCTCAGATCTCAAATCTCAAATCTCAGGTATGGAGAAAACCGTAATCGGGGGCGATCCCAGAAGTAGCAATTGGCCTTTCTACCTCCTCCCCTATTCATCCTTCCCCCTTCGAAGTAAAAACGGCCATCCAAAAAGGATAGCCGCATCATAACACTCTTTTCGGGCCGTTATTACTTCTTATGTTTTTCCCTATAATTTTTAATGGCATCGTGAAGGGCATCGGCTGCCAGGTTGGAGCAGTGCATCTTGGTGGGGGGCAGGCCGTCTAACGCCTCGGCCACAGCCTTGTTGGTTAACGCTTCAGCCTCTTCCAGAGTCTTGCCCATGACCATCTCGGTGACCATGCTGCTCGTTGCAATGGCACTCCCGCAGCCGAAGGTCTGGAACTTTACATCCTCGATGACATCGTCCTTCACCTTGAGGTAGATCTTCATGATGTCCCCGCACGAGGCGTTGCCCACCTCGCCGACACCGTCAGCGTCATCGATCTCGCCGACGTTGCGAGGGTTTCTGAAATGGTCCATTACTTTTTCTGAATACATGCCGCTCATGGAAAACCCCGTTTTCTGTTTCAGGTTTCAAGTTTCAGGAAAAATCAGTTAACATCCTACCCATTCTCCTACACGTTGGAAAGTGTTCTGTAATATTTCCCTGATTATTTTGTTTTTCTACTGCGTACTGCGTTCTGCGTCCTGCGTGCTGTCAGCACGCCTTGTTTGCTGACAACGGCGACATCCTCCTCAGCCTCTCAACAATTGGGGGAAAAACCTCCAAAAGGTGATCTATCTGGGCCCTGGTTGTACCTCTGCCCATAGAGAACCTCAGCGTTCCCTGGGCCAGCACCGTTTCGATCCCCATGGATACCAGCACGTGGGACGGTTCAAGGGATCCCGAGGAACATGCTGAACCGGTGGACACTGCTATACCCTCCATATCAAGAGAAAGCAGCAGCGACTCACCTTCAACATGGCTGACGCTGGCGCTTACCGTGGAGGGGAAGGTCTTTGAAGGATCCCCGTTAATAAACACCTCGGGGATTCGATCGGTAAGACCCCTGACAAGAGTTTCCCGTAAGCCGGTCAGGCGGCTGTACAGCTGCTCCCTTTCCGCCTCGGCCTGGACTATGGCCTCTCCGAAAGCCACGATCCCAGCAACGTTCTCGGTTCCGCTACGGCGCCTCTTTTCCTGGGCTCCCCCGATAATGAGAGGGTCGATGCGTGTCCCTTTCCTGATATAGAGGGCACCGACCCCCTTGGGCCCGTAGATCTTGTGTGCGGCGACAGAAAGGAGATCCACGCCAAGGTCGTCCACTTTCGTGGGAAGTTTCCCGAAACTCTGGACCGCGTCCGAGTGAAAGGGAACCCCAGCCTCTTTCGTTATAGCAGCAATCTCTTCCACGGGCTGGATCGTGCCTACCTCGTTGTTAATGTGCATGATGGAAACCAGGATGGTGTCGGGTCGAAGAGCTTTTTTAACTTCGTCCGGATCAACAACCCCGGAAGAACCTACCTGGACATAGCTGGCATCGAACCCCTTTTTGGCCAGCCAGGACACTGTCTGGAGGACAGCGGGGTGCTCGACCATGGCAGTGATAATATGGCCCTTTCCCGCGGCAAAGGCCGTTCCTTTAATTGCGTAATTGTCGCTCTCGGTACCGCCGCTGGTGAAAACGATCTGGGCCGGCGAAGCCCCCAACTGGTCCGCTATCCGCTGTCGGGCTTCCTCCAACTGAACCTTTACCTCCTGGCCAAAGGAGTGGGCCGATGACGGGTTCCCGAAAAGTTCATCGAGGAACGGGAGCATCCGGTCCCGAACTTCAGGCCGGACAGGGGTCGTTGCGTTGTGATCAAGATAGATACGTTCCATGGATGCTTGCCTCACTTTTCAGGGGATACTTCACCCTTGAGTAAATCCGCAAGGGTGATGGAATTGAGGTAATCGTGGAAACTTGCAGAAAGTTTTTCCCACAGCAGGTGGGTTGTACAACCTGGATACCGCTGACAACTTTCCCCATCATTGTGATCTTCTGTACACAGAAAAAGCTTCTCCTGCCCTTCAACAGCCTGGATCACTTCTCCCATCAAGATCTGCGCAGGGCTTTTGGACAGAATATATCCGCCACCGGGACCTTTTCTTCCACGAACCACCTCAAACTTCTTGAGACGGTTGAAAAGCTGCTCCAGGTAGGCGTGGGAGATCCCTTCCCTCTGGGAAATGTCAGATAGTCGCACCGGCCGACCATCAACGGAATTTTGTGCCAGATCCAGGAGAGCCCGGACAGTATAGCTTGAACGGGTTGTTATTTTCATTTGGATACCTCCTCGGTAGTCCCTTCTTTCTTGGCGTCTCCCCGCACTGCATCCTCGATAGTTTTTCGAACGATGGTATCGAGCCTGCACCGCAGCGTTTCGAACTCCTCCTCGTCCTCACCGTTCTTTCCACTCTCGCTCAGGGCATTGATGCGCTTGTGCATGAACTGCAGGTGTTCCATCATACAGTTAAAAGCCTTTGCTACCGGGTCCGGCATAACCTGGTGATCGAGGTCATATTCATCGACCTTCTTGCCCTCTTTAATGACAATACGGCCCGGGATCCCCACCACCGTGGAGTTGGGCGGGACAGCCTTGACCACAACGGAATTGGATCCGATACGACTGTTCTCCCCCACCTCGAAGGGCCCGAGGACCTTGGCCCCCGCCCCAACCACCACGTTGTCCCTGAGAGTCGGGTGCCTCTTTTCCTTCTTGAGGCTCACTCCTCCAAGAGTAACCCCCTGGTAAAGTGTCACATTTTGACCTATCTCTGTGGTCTCTCCGATGACAACGCCCATCCCATGGTCGATGAACAAACCCTTTCCCACTTTGACCGCGGGGTGGATCTCGATCCCCGTTAATACCCGCGAGATATGAGCGATAAAGCGGGCTAGAGACTTGAAATCGGCTCCCCACACTTTGTGGGCAATACGGTGGAAAAACAGAGCATGGAACCCTGGATAACTGAGAATGACATCCAGGGAGCTACGGCACGCGGGGTCCCTTTCCTTAACAGCTGCTATGTCTGATCTGATGTTTTTAAACATGATTTCAATTCCCGACTCGAGTGATTGGTTATTGGCAAATTTAACTTGTCTTACGTATCTTGTCAACTAATTGAAACCACAAATAAGAATTCAGAATTGAGAATTCAGCATTAAAACCATTAACTGATGGAAGTTTCTAAATAATCCTCAATCCTCAGTTCAGCGCCAATTCCTTTTCAAGCGCTGATAGCTTCCCCGGCCCCACACCGGGTACCAGGTCCAGATCAGACAGGGAGTTCAGGTATCCCCTGTTTTGAACAAATCTCTGTATCTTCACCGCCAGGGAGGGTCCAATACCGCTTATGCGCTGCAGATCCTCCGGTTCGCACTGATACAGGTCCATGGGGATGCTCCACACCCAACGCTCCCGCTGGGTCATAGGCCTGATCCGCCAGCCAGCCGAACCATTATAAAGAACCCCTGCCCTGGGCGCACAAAAACCGGAACCGAGGGTATCCGGTACCAGACCCATCTCCGAAACAACCGCATATATGCTTGTTCCCTGTGGAAAAACTACCAGGGCTTTGCCTTTCAAAGCCGTAGAATCTACGAGGCAGCCTTCCGGCGGCCATATCTCCTGCATTTGTCCCGGATCTGGATAAATGGTCCTTGTCAGGCAGGCTTTTACCTGCCCCGCGGTGAAAATGAGGAGAAAAAGGAAGAGGGTGTATCTGGCCTGACGCGGGGACCATTGCATGGCTGGATAGGTGCAAGATCGTTGCCAGAGGGGCACGACTGAGCAACTTGGCGAGTCAACAGCGTGTTTGCCTTAAAACGGATTGAACGCGCCCCGAGTCGAACAGTTTCTACGCCCTGCGCGCTGCTGTTCTACCGGCTCCCGGCTCCTGGGTACTGGCTCCTGTTTCCTAAATGATCCCCTTTTCTCTCAAGAACTTCAACGTATGCTCCAGGTGCCTCAACGGTTCCGTCTGATCCGGTGTCGAACCCGGTTCCGGGTCCCTGAGCGTCATTTGCCTGATCCCGCTGGCTCCGTACCTGGCCCGCTCTTTCAGATAAGCCTCCGGAAGCTCGTCCGGGGCCTTTTGGCCGGTGAGAATACCCCACGCCAGCGTCCAGGCCCTGGCCACAGTATCCATTTCGTACCCACCGCCGCCCGTGGCCATAATGGGGCCGCTGTAAAGTTCCCGGACCCTGCCAAGTGCATGAATAAGGGACCTGGTACTAAATAAAAGATGGGCCAACGGATCCCTTGTCATGTTATCAACACCCAGCTGCATAACAATACAGTCTGGTGAAAAGGAAGACAGGACAGAGGGAAAAACTCTTTCGAACGCCTCGATAAAGGTGGAATCGCCAGAGCCTGGCTCAAGGGGAACGTTCACACTGAAACCGTAACCTTCTCCCTCTCCCATTTCATTAACATGACCGGTACCCGGAAAAAGATGCTCCGGCGACTCGTGTATGGAAACGGTTATAACCCTGTCTGAACCGTAAAACGCTTCCTGAACCCCGTCTCCGTGGTGAGCGTCCAGATCCAGATAGAGGATCCTTTGTCCCTGGTTCACCTGTTCGGATATAGCGACAGCGATATCGTTAACGTAGCAGAACCCTGCCGCTTTTGCGTGATGGGCGTGATGGAACCCTCCTCCGGTGTGGAAGGCGACCCCTGACCTTCCGGCCATAACTTCCCTCAGTGCCATGATGGTCCCGCCGCACACAAGGTAGCTCCAGTCTCTGACACCCGCGAATATGGGGTTGTCACCAAAACCAAGGCCCCAGGTGAGGGAATCCGGAAAATTCTCCCCGCTGTTGGCCATGTCCAGGGCGTCCAGGTAGGCATTTGAGTGCACGCGCAGGAGGTCTCCGCGGGCAGCTTCCACGGGCTCTGTCAGCTTCAGCCCCGGACCGGCCAGAAGACCGCAGGCACCCATCAGGATGTGTGTGAGGTATAGCCTCGTTGGCCGGAGAGGATGGTCCGGACCGTAACTGAACGTTCGGTACAAGGGGGAATAAACAAGAAGCCCCCCGGAAGCTGTACTCATAGGTCAGTTTCCCTCAATCACTCAACCGGCGGCTCAACCAGGCCTTCGGCCCCATGGTAGGGCCGGCAAAAGACGGTCCAGGACGTGCCGGAGGTCCTGTCCAGGGTGATCTCACCGCCGAGCTGCGCGACCATGGTGTGGACAAGCTTGAGCCCGAGTGATGACGAGGTTTCGGGATCAAACCCTTCCGGCAGGCCGATACCGTTGTCCGAAACGGATAATATATATTGTCCGCCTTCCCCCTCGCTGAAAGACACCGCCACCTCACCGGTACCACCTTTCCGGTCCTCCGGGAAAGCATATTTAATGGCGTTGGTAACAAGTTCGCTCACCAGGTGAAAATGTGCCAGAACCAGATGCCTCTCGCCGATGCCGCCACGGCCTCGCGGAACGGCTCCACGGGAATGGAAACGCTCAACCCCCCGCGTATCTGACCGGCTTCGTAACCGTGGCGTTCGTGGCATTTGAGGCATGCTTCCTCGGTGATGAGCGGACGCATGAACCTCATGTATTCCCCGTCATCCATTTCACGGATACCGTAGTATTCCTCGTCTCCGGAGACCATCGTCTCAAGGGCCTCCCTTTCCCATTCATCGGGAGCGTTCCCGGGACGGATCGGCCGCAGGCTGGTAAGGTGTCCCCTGGATCCTGTTCTTGAAAGCTCGATCTCGTGAACCTGCCGGTTCATGTATGCCGGGTTCAGCATGGTCAGCTTCCTGCCGTCCTTCGTCTCGATGTCACGCTCGACGACATCTTCCAGATACCGGTTGGGCACGGCATAGACACTGACGGGAACGTACACACCTCCATGTCTGGAATTCCACATCCGATACACGACGTCTTTTTCAAGGGCAGTCCTGGCAGCTGCCCTGGCGTTGTTTTTTACCGCAATTGCCTGGCTCCGCAGGTTCCAGCTCACCGACACGGCAGCGCTCACTGTCCATATCAGGGCAACGGTGATCGCGAACTTGAAATAAGGTCTCGGCTTGAAATAATTTGTTTTCATTTGATTCAGGGGGCGAAAAAAGGTCAACCATCGTCTCAATACACCACTTTAAAATAGCATGATTCGCAACGATCCATACAAAAAAAATGGGAACCCTTTTTCTGTAGTGGGTGCGCTCTGCCGGGCGCACCAAAAAAAAGCCCCGCCATTGAGGCGGGGCCCTGGTAGAGCTGTTTGAACAAACTGAACCTACTCGGATGTGGTTGTCGCGCCTTCCTGCAGTTTTCGAGTCTGTTCCTCGGAATATCTGAACATGGGAAGCAGCCATTCAGCGACGAAAATAATTACGAAGGGCACGAGCATGATCCCGATGGCAGCCATGATCCCCTCCTTGCCGAACAACTCCGGCTTGTACGCCTCTCGCAGGCCGGAAAGCGACTTGGAGATCATCTGGCCGCCGATGACAACGTTCCAGCGCATGGCGAAGACCTGGATAAGGAGGAGGGTCGCCGCCGTAAAGGACAGGGTGTTGGCGACCTTGTCCCCCATGTTCTCCCTGAGCAGAACGATGATCATGAGCAGGATGAACGGTATGAGGACGCCAACGATCATCTGGAGACCCAGGAAGGAGAAAGACAGGGGCCCGGCCAGGAGCTGACCGATGATCTCCCACTCCTCGGCCTTCTCGTAGGCCAGGGTCACCAGTTCCAGAAGCTCGAGGGACGCTGTGATCATCAGGAACATCCACAGCCAGCCGCACATGGTGTCGATACAGGCCCTGTCGATGACCAGCCCCTTGAGCTTCATGGCCACCTGGTACATGACGATGAGGGCCGCGATCCCGGATACAACCGCCGAGAAGATGAATATGATGGGCATGAGGGGCGTCGACCACCAGGGGTTGGACTTAAGCGCGCCGAAGAGGAAACCGACATAACCGTGCAGGAGGAACGCCCCCGGTATGCCGATGGCCGCGAGGAACTTGACCATCTTTGCGTCGATAGCCTGGGCTTTTTCCGATGTATCGTAGACTCCCAGGGCAAGCAGCTTGTATATGGTCTGTTTCAGTCCCCTCGATCGCCTGGCGTAGGTGATGATGTCCTTGCGGAAAACGAGCCACACCTCAACTAAAAGGATCACCATGTAGCCGCTGTAAAAGTACCCGAACCCGGCCATGGCCGAGGTGGGGTTCGGCGTGATCATGACGTTGATGCCTCTGAGGGGGTGCCCCAGATGAAGAAGAAGGGGCCATGTCGCCACCAGGAGGAACGCCAGGGAAGCCATGAGGGCAAAACGTGACACCGGTTTTAACGCCTCTATATCGAAAACGTGATAGAGGGAGGACACGACAAAGGCGCCTGCTACAAGCCCCGTAATATAAGGGTACAGTACGATCATTAACGACCAGTGAATGTGGAGGTCGTTGGGAAATACAAAACCGATAGTCTCCAACATCACCTGACCTCCTTGTCCAGCCCTATATAGTAGCACTTGGGTTTGGTGAGCAGCTGCGGCTGGAGGACGCCGATCCTCACCTCATCGATGAGGTGCCTGACAGGGTCGTAACGATCCTTGATGTCTCCAAACATCCTGGTCCCTGTGGGACATGCCTGGACACAGGCCGGCTTAAGACCCCTGGACGTCCTGTGGTAACACCACGTGCACTTGTCGGCGGTGTGAGTCAGAGGATTGATGAAGCGGCTCGCGTAGGGACAGGCCTGGACGCAGTAGCTGCAGCCCATGCAGCGCATTCCGTCCACGAGGATCAGACCGTCCGGCGTTTTGTAGGATGCGCCGAAGGGACAGACCTGAACACAGGGCGTTTCATCGCAATGGTTGCACATCTTGGGTACGAAATATGCTTTAAAAACGCCCTCGACCCCAGCGGTCGTGGCGGGGAAACCGTAGAGCCCGCCATCGGGAGAGTCGATCCTGGCATGCTCCTCCTCGCCCTTCTGGTACCGCTCCACCCAGGTCCTGTAGAACCCGGTGGGAACATCATTTTCCATCTTGCAGGCCCGCACACAGGAACCGCAGCCGATACACTTATGCAGGTTGATAATGTAGGAATAATAATGCTCGTAGGGGTTGTAGCCCGTACGTTCCCGTTCAGGCTGCACCTTGGTCGAGGCCAACGCCTGCTTGATCTTCACCGGCAGGACTGCTGTCAAGACCGACGACAAGGCTCCCAGGACGGAAACGCCCATAGCGGCTCTGAGAAAACTTCGTCTGCTCACATCTTTCATGCCGGCTCCTCTTTCCCGAATTGCTCTCTTCTCTTTAATGGGCCCCATCGCTACATCTCCGGATCATGGGGGTCGTGGCACTCGAGGCATACATCGGGACCCAACTTCATGTCCCTTTCCTCAAGATGCTCGACCACGACGATGGTCGTGTAATCATCCGGCTTGGCCAGCTGGTAGTCGTGGCACTTGATGCAAAGCTCCTGTGCCGAGTGGATCTCCATCTCCGCTGTCCATTCGTAGTTTGAAGGATCCTCGAGGAACTTATCGATGCTGTCATATTCCACATGCGTCCTCAGGGCGGCATGGCACGTCTCACAATTGATCACCCTGTGGGGCGTCTCGACGATGGCCTCAACCTTTTCCTCATGGCAAAAACCGCATGATTCCATACCGTTCCCGTGCCTGGGGACGCGTATGTTCATCTGTTCCTGGAGGTTGTCGCCCCGGAAGTAACCGTACTTGCCGAAGCTGTCGGGCACGAGGAACCCTCTGCCCAGCAGGTATACCGCGGCAACAATGACCAGGATGAGTATGGCGCGCCACAGATGTTTGGTGTGCTCCATTTTTTCACCTTCCGTTCGGGTTCAAAAAAGGAAAGGGAAAACCACGCTTTTCACTTTCCGAGGAGCAAAAAGCCGATAACGGACTTTTTGCGACCCTGTCATTAAGGCCTGAAGCTATTATCGCGCTCTGTTTTATCTTCACTGTTATCATTCAACTTCGGTTTATCATCGAGCTTGTCAAACCCGAAAAGCCATGGAATGAACTTTTTGCCCCCGAATCGCCCGGGGTCTCTTTCAGGAGACGGGTCCTCTTCGAGGCGCTCACCTGAGAAAAGCCAGCCCGGAAGACCATGCTCACCAAACCTTCCACGTGCCCCCGATACGTCAGACACCTCAACCAGCTCATCCGGAGAAACGAGCCATCCGGTAAATCCCCCCTTGCCAAATAGGGAACCCTTTTCGGAAACCTGTGCCTCTTCCTGGAGGTCGTCCGCGGAAAGGAGCCACTTGAGGAATCCACCATCACCGAACCGGCTCACCCTGCCGACATCAGCGACAGGTTCCTCCGGCAGCTGCTCCGATGACATAAGCCAGGCAGGAAAAGTCTTGTCACCTGTGCGTGAGCGCCTTTTGCGGAGGGGGGGCTCCGTCTCAAGCCTGTCGGGAGCGATGATCCACTTCACAAGCTTAAGTAAGTTAACGGGGTTAAACCAGCTCAAGGATACAGCTCTCCCATCTCTGATTGTGAATATCTCCCAAAAAGCCTCCCCGGACCGGGATAACCCTCTATACCACTTTCATCACTGACGTCAAGAGACTTTTTCCAAGGGTATCATCATTATAGCTTTCACAAGGGTAAATCAAAATAATACCCTTATTTTAATGGACGTTACAGTTTTACCCTGATTTCGATTTGTGAAGTTAATAACAAGCTGAAATTCCACCGGCATCCTCTGCCGGCACACACCGCTCCGCGTACAGGCCGGCGACCTTCCGGGTTCACCTCACGCCTCCGGGAGACCGATTCCGGTCAACCGCCTTGACCTTGAACTGCAATGCCCGCGGCCTGATCCGGGAGGGCGGCGCCTTCCTGTCCGGACACCTCCCTCGCAGGAACCGTCGTCCCCTCCGAGAACCTCAATGTACCCGTGTATATGGGTATGGCCACCTTCAGCATGAGAGTGTAAAAGAGCGCTCCGAAGGCCCAGACACCCAGCGTAATGAGGATCTCGTGGTTGGTAGGGGAATATTCGTAGATCTCTCCCAGAGCTCCCGGGATAAACCCCGGTATGACAAGACCCATCCCTTTTTCGATATAAACACCCAGGATAACGAGGCTGCACGCCAGGTTCAGGGTCACGGGGTTCTCCCTGGCGCGGGTGGAAAGAAAAAGAGCGAACGCTATGAGGTTGAAGATGAGGGCCGCCCAAAGCCACGGCACAAGGCGATTATGCCCATGAAGGCCGAAATACATGTACTGCAGGGGAGCCATGTGTATGGTTCCGGAGTAGAACTCCTTGAACACTTCCGCCCCGAAAAGGAACAGGTTGAAACCCATGGCGTAGGCGATGAGTTCGGCGATCTTTTTTAAGGCACGGTCCTCGATCTCAAGGGGGGAGATCTTCCGGATGATCTGGAACAGGATGATCATTATGGCGGGTCCGGAGCAGAAGGCCGATGCCAGGAATCGCGGCGCCAGGATAGAAGCGTTCCAGAAGGGCCTTGCGGGCAGCCCGTTGTAAAGAAAAGCGGTCACTGTGTGGATGCTCACCGCCCACGGAATGGACAGGATGACGAGGGGTTTGACCACGGCCATGCTGTAGTCCTTGTTGTGGGCGATGCAGTACATCACGTACAGGACGACCGCGAGGTTTATGAAAAGGTAACCGTTAAGTACCAGGACATCCCAGGCCAAGAGGGAGGCCGGGAAGTTCATGGCCCCGATAAAGGGCAGGATGTGCCACACCCTGTCCGGCCTACCGATATCCACCATGATAAAAATGACGCACATGGAAATGGCCGTGATGGCGAGCATCTCGCCGAAAAGCACGATCTCCTTGATCGGTTTGAAGTTATAGATATAGGCGGGGATGACCAGCAGGACCGCCGCGGCGGCCACACCGACGAGGAAGGTAAAGTTGGAAAGGTAGAATCCCCACGAAACCTGATCCCGCATGGCCGTTACGATAAGTCCGTCCTTTAGCTGGATCACGTAGGTCCCGAAACCGAGCAGGATCCAGAACCCGAGAAAAGCGACCCAGAGAAAGTAGTTCCTCGAACCGGTGAAAACCTGCTTGAACGCGATAAAAAAGTGTTTAATCAGATCCAGCATGGCCAACTCCTGACTTTGACAGGGTCGCAAAAAGTCCGTTATCGGCTTTTTGCTCCTCGGAAAGGGAAAAGCGTGGTTTCCCCTTTCCTCACGGAGACTGCTTAAATATCACCAAAGTCTGTGCGGGACTTTGGTTCAACGGGAACCGAAAAGCGTGGTTTTCGGTTCCCTCACGGATCAATGACTTATATCGACAGTCATTGATCCGGGCGCCTCTCCCAGGCGCGGCTGTTCACTGATACGGGCGCCCCCTCGGGGCGCGTTGACAGGGTCGCAAAAAGTCCGTTATCGGCTTTTTGCTCCTCTGGAAAATTACATCAGGAAATCCGCAACAGCTTTTCAGCGGATTTCTAGCAGCGTGTCGGAAAACCTCCGACTCGCTGCCAGGGAATTTTTCGGAAGATCTTTTTAACGTTTTTACTGCTAAATATTTCTATCCAATGGGTAAATCACTGTGGTGATTTACCCATTATCCTTTTTTCAAGCTATTCGTGGTTTCCATTTACCGTATCTGAACAATTTCAGCAGGTTGTGGGTCAAACACACCAGGTCCCATTCGTCCTGACAATGGTCCAATCCACGGAAACTGAACCGGCGGAATCCACGAGCCTCTTTGATCTGGCCAAACACCGGTTCCACAATATGTTTGCGCTTGGCGTAAATAAACCGGCTTTTGACTGTTTGCAGTTTCCTGGTCATTCGCTGGGTCGTCGTCAAATTCTTCGGGATGCGGCCCCGAGGGGAAGCAGGCAACGGATCTGAGTGCTTTTGTTTGGTCGTAGCGATATAGCCGTCGATCTTCTCTGATTCCAATAGCTCAATGTTCACACCACTCGAATAACCGGAGTCAGCGCTCAAATGTTTGGGTTTTACTCCTCCGGTGTTGCTTTTAAGCTTCTCCAGACCAGGCGCTAACTGCTCCTTGTCGTTCGTCTCAACAGTTACATTAGACGCCACAATTATCTGGGTCCTCTCATCTACCGCCGCCTGGCAGTTGTAGCCCTGGACAAAAAAACGGCCCCCTTCCACCGGCATGAGCCGTGACTCGGGATCCGTAAAGTTACGCTGTTTCTTCGGATTAACATGACCCGTCTCCCCCGATGGAGCGGCAGGGGGACGGCCTTTCGGACCAGACTTGTCATCGTAGGCCTTCCTCTTTATCTCGTATTCTTCCTGTTTCATCGCTGCCTCGGCAAGCGCCTCTTCCTCCAAAGCCCTCTTCGCTTCCTCGATCTTCCTCAACCGCGACTCCTTGAAACGAAGATCCTCAGGCAGTTCGTCACCACGTTTGCCCTTACCGTAAATACCGTCATCCTCATTATCAGCTTTCTCGGCGGCAGCCAAAAGACCAGCCACCTCTTTCTTAAGGTCAGCAGCCCTCTTCTCCATGCGGCCATAGCTCATCGCTTTGCGCTTGGACGCGTTGCCCTTCATCTTCGTGCCGTCCAACGAAACATGACCCAGCTTCACCAGACCCGCCTTCTGACAGAGACGAAGAACCTCAACAAATAAACCGCTAAGAGCTTTTAAATGACGCTTCCGGAAATCCGCCATCGTGTCATGGTCCGGATGACGGTTACCAGCGATAACCCGAAAGGGCACAGAATGATACGTCGCCTGTTCGATCTTGCGAGAGGAAATAACCCCTTTACAGTATCCGTAAAGAAGTAAACTCACCATCATAGGAGGATCGTAAGCAGGTTGACCTCCGGCAGTACCGTCATAAGACGCGTAAATCCCATCAAGATTCAGAGAATTTACAACGTCCATGATGAAGTAAGCCAAGTCATCCTCCTCCAACCAATCCTTAATGTCTGGAGGTAGTAAAAACAACTGCTCAGGATCGTAACTCTTGAATTTCGCTCGCTTTTTCATGAAAGCAGTATAACATGTCCCTAAAAATTTTAGCCAGGAGTCTGTGGAGGGTTCTCCGACAGACTCCTAGGTAGCGAAAAAGTAATAGAACTTCGGGAGAGTATTAACTTCCTCTTTAAGTCTGAAGACCCGCTTGTTCTCAATGCAGTAACGTATCTCACTTTCCGGATCCAGGAGGTTCCCGAACTTTCTCGCTCCCACGGGACAGATCTCCACGCAGGCCGGGTACTGCCCCGGATCTTTCCTCGTCCTCTGAATACAAAAGGTGCATTTTTCCACAACACCTGAGTAACGCGGACGGTTCCCAAGGTAGTGTGTCCGGGTATTGATCTCTTCCGGGGGAAGGCCCGGCCTGGCCCAGTTAAAGTGCCGGGCACCATAGGGACAAGCTGCCATACAGTAACGGCAGCCGATGCACCAGTTATAGTCCACAACGACGATACCGTCGTCCTCCGACCACGTCGCCTGGGTGGGGCAAGCCTTGACACAGGGTGGATTTTCGCACTGCTGGCACTGTGTCGGCATGTAGAAATATCCCGGTTCCGGTACTTTTGACGGGTTGTAATACTTGTCGGCGTTCTCAAGATCGCTGATCCACTTGTCGCCCTTTTTAAACTGCAGCACCGTGATCCAGTGGATCTGGGGATCTCTCGACTGGTTGTTCTCCTCGACACAGGCGTACACGCAGCGGCGGCAGCCGATGCACCGGGAGATATCAAGGCCGTACCCGAACAGGACCCCCGGAAGGGGCCTGGTGGCCGAGATCTCGATCTCCTTGCCGTACTCCCGGGCATATTCCTTTTCAAGGCGGCTTACGATCTTCTCCAGGTCCCGGGCGTTTAATTCCTGAAAATGCTTCTGGAAAAAAGCTTCCCACACAGAAGCCCTGGCATCCGCAGCCGGGAGAGCGACAGCGGCAGCGGCCAGCGCCGCCCCTTTCAGGAGGCTGCGTCTGGAAACCTTTTTCTCGCTAACAGGCTTTTTAGGCTGTTTTTTCATAATAGATAGCCTCTATTTGATATTCTTGGGTTTTATCGGCGGCGGAAGAGGAGCAAGGGGTTTGAAGCGGGGCTGATGGGGGTTGTGGCAATGGACACAAAGCCTGTAGGTCTTTTTCCCGTTCCACTCGCCTGTGCGCCGGCCGTGGATCCCCGCCTTCCAGTCCCGGAAAATGGTCCCGTGACACTGGCCGCACAGGTAATAGGACTGTTCAAAACTAACAAGGCGGCCGCTTGCCAGCCGAAGGACATCCCGGTCATCAGGGTTGTGGCAGTCCAGACACCAGCGTTCCTCCTCGTTGTGGTTGATAATCCTGATCTCCTCGTGCATATCTTCGAGCACCCGCCGCTGGGGGTTGGTTTCCTGGTCCTCGTGGCAGTCCGAGCACGGGAAGATGTCCTCCGAGAAAGGCGGAGGCGGCACGAAGAATTCAGGTATCCCAGGTTCACCGCTGCCTGCGCCGGCTTCGGTCCTCCAGATGGCCTCACCGGATGCAGGGGATTCTCCCGGTGCCGCAGCCGGTAAAAGGGCTATGACAAGGCAGACAGCAAAAGCGGATGTGAGGATTTTTCTCATGTTCACGACCTCCACCGGGATCTTGACCGGGATATGGTCCATTACGAATTAATGACGTTCCAGGTTCCTGTAGGAAGCTTCACCAGATCACCAGGGAAGTTTACCCGAAAACCCTGATCAAAGTAAAGAATCGGCCCGTTGACAGAATCGGCCCGGTCATTTCCTTTATAAGTCATTGATCTGTAAGGAAAGGGAAAACCACGCTTTTCCCTTTCCGAGGAGCAAAAAGCCGATAACGGACTTTTTGCGACCCTGTCAAAGTTGATGGCTTCGCAAAAAGTCATCAACGCGCCCCGAGGGGGGCGCCCGGATCAATGACTGTCATTATAAGTCATTGATCCGTGAGGAAAGGGGAAACCACGCTTTTCCCTTTCCGAGGAGCAAAAAGCCGATAACGGACTTTTTGCGACCCTGTCAAAGTCTTTCTATCCCCGGAATCACGATATTCAAATCAATGGCGATTCCGGGGGGGTCTATTTCTACTGTTTTAATCAACAACCTCATTTTTTCCCGGACGCGGCCACTTCCCGAGCACCCAGGACCCGATGGCAGCCGCCAGGACAAACGACAGGACGCTCAGGACTACCGGAAGGCCCTTTACCTTGAAAAGATCGTAAAGAAAAACCTTTCCCCCACCCATTATAGTGACCAGGACAGCAATCCATTTCACCTCGGCGTTCCTCGTGAACCTCGCGGCCAAAAAGAGGGTCAGAGCTCCAATATTGATAATGATGGTCTCGCCTGCCTGAAAGGCTCCCAACGTCTCTGGAAGAAGGGCGAAAAGGACGGCCCTGAAAAGCAAAAAACCCGCACCAACAGAAACCATCAGAGGAACTACTCCGCTTATATCTCTGGTGTCGAATCGGGCGAAATAAGCCGAACCACCTGGCGGTACGGACTTTCTGAGCAGTTTATAATGGAAAAATGCCACCAAAGAGATAATGCCCATGCTGATTATCGTGGTGAGCGTGCTATCACCAGCAGGCACCACAAGAAGGAGAAGAAAGGAAGCCCCGAGGACAGTGGCCTGAAGGAAATAGGATATTACACGCACGCCGGCACTGGACCATCTTGATGACAGCCAGGCCAGGCTCAGGGCACCCCAGGATAGGATCGCGAGTGCCAGGACAGACTCTCCCGAAACATCCCTGAAGGAGAGAGCCAGCAGCAGCGTTGCGGGAAAAGCGAAGGTGGTCGTTCCTCGTGACTGTGTACCTGCCCGACTGCCCTTGATAGCCGCAAGTCCAAGTAGACCGGTGGCAACCCCTACGCCCACCATACCAAGCAACTTGACGTTGGCCCCGGAAGCCTGGACTACCATGAGACTGGCAAGGTAGGCCCACGCTGCTGTCAGGCTTGGCAGGATATGGTCAAACGGTTTTTTCGTTTCGGAGACGTTCCTCCAGATAGCCAGAACCGGATAGCCGATATAAAAACACACATAGAAGGCGATGACGCCATAGAACCAGCCGGGACCGCCAAGGAGAGCGCCAATTCCACGTCCGGTTCCGGACAGGAGGGTAAAGCGCAGTTTATAACCCCAGAGTAATACGACGACTGCGGTAATAAAAAACGTTACGATGCGGAGCCACCCTGCTTTGGAAAGGTTCGCTGCCGTAAACGCCATTATGTTCACGGTAATGAGAAAAAGGGTCAGAGCTGGGAAGTTGGTATCCGGAAAGCCCATGGAAACACCAGCTAACAGGACCGCCATGGTCCCTGCGTTCACCGGGATGGCCACCTTGAACTGACGGCTGATAACCGCCATGCCGCCTCCCGCTACTGCCAGAAGCAGGTAGGCCGGCAGGGTGGAGATAGACCCGAAGCTGGCGTGGGTCTCAAGAACGACAGCGGCCAGAAGCAGTGCTCCGCTGATACTCAATATGGGAGCAAAGGAGCTTTTCCTGCGGTACATGAACCACCCCACTCCCTCGAGGAAGGTGGCGTAGCCGATACCCAGCGTGGTACCGACCTTCATGCCAAGCGTCCCGCTGTCGGTAAGGGTCCGCAGTACCAGGGCCAGCAGCAGGACGAGGCTGATAACGGCGCCGCGGGACATCAGGGCGGCAGCACCCCCCACGGACCAGGGTGACACTTTTTCCGATTCCATCACCGTCCGCGCCGGGGCTTCCCTTACCGATGGTATCTGAACGCCTTGAGGCTTCTGAACAGATCGCTCAAGCTTTTCGACCCTCTGGGCCAGGGAGCGTACCTCGGAGGTCAACTGATGGATCGTGTCCTTCAGAGCATCCGGCAGATCATCGTGGGAACCTGGCAACGCTCTTCTCCTTGAAAATAGTTACCGATCATTTCTCCAGTCAGGGACTCAACAACTAGAATAGATCGCCTTTTTACATGATTTCCTTGTGAAATGATAGCAACAGCGGCGAAAAACTGTGATTGGTGATTTGTGATTCGTGATTCGCAGAGGAAGGCTTAAAACTGGTTAAAGGCACCTTTGCTATTACGGTGCGTATTCCGGTGCAACCTGAACACCGATTCCGTTCCAAACTGAACACCTGTTCCATTCCAAACTGAACAGTCATTCCAGCGCAAACTGAACACCGATTCCGGTGGCAAACTGAACACTTTTCGGGTTGCCACCGGAATGGGTGAACCATTGGGGTCAGGGCGTGAATTTCACAATATCCCTGTCAACCTTAAGCCTATCATATCCCCTCAATAGCATTTGGCAAGGGTCTTGCTA
>JARGFZ010000030.1 GCA_029210965.1 bacterium
TAAGCAAGATCATCTGCAAAACCAAGTGACAATGTCATAAATTGCTAAATTCCCGCCCTGACCCCCAGAATCCCAGATATAAAAACTGCACGTTCAGTTGCAGTTTTTATATATTGACGCAGGCTCTGAAGTGTATTACGTTTTGCTTATCGATAATCTTTCAGTAAAACACAGGAGGCAGCAATGGAAACTACGATCTCGACCAAGTTTCAGGTGGTGATCCCGAAAGACATCCGGAGGAAACTGGGTTTAAAGCCGAAGCAGAAACTGCTCGTCATGGAAAAAGCCGGCATCCTCTACATGATCCCCCAGGCGCCCATAGAAGACCTTAGGGGGTCCGCCGTAAAAGCTCCTGTGACGGGCTACCGGGAAAAGGACGACCGGTATTGATGAAGCTCATTGATTCCTGCGGCTGGCTGGAATTTTTCACGGGCGGGCCCCAGGCCGCTGCTTACGGGAAAGAACTGGCCGCCGATATGAAGGAGATCCTCGTCCCTGCCATCGTCCTTTACGAGGTCTACAAGTTCCTGTTAAGGACATCCTCCGAAGAAACAGCCATCCGGTGTACGGCCCACATGACCCAATGCCGGGTGATCGACCTGGACAGCGTGCTGGCCCTGGAGTCCGCTGAAATCTCCCTGAGCACAGGGCTTGCCATGGCTGACGCCATCGTCTACGCCACTTCAAGAAAATACAGTGCGCAGTTGATCACATCGGACGCGGACCTGAAGGACATGGAGGGTGTTATTTTTCTTGAGAAGTAGTGGTATTTGCGGGGATCATGTGGGGGTCAGTGGGGGTCAGGCCGCCTGCCCTGCCTGCCCCGAGCCAAGTCGAGGGGAGCAAGTGTAACGCATCGATGGGGGAATTGTGGCATGCCCCGACCCAAAGTAAGTTAATCATGCCTTCTATCCCCACTTTGGCAAGGTAATACAGGAAGTGCAGGGGGGTCATTTGTGCACAGGTGCACTGGTGTACTAATGCACTTTACCTACTTTCCCTTCCCCACCAACTGCACCCTCACTTTCCTCTCCAGCGCCTCAGCGATGCGGGTCACCATCGACAGTGAGTGCCCCTCGTAATCCCCATCCTCAAGCCTGCTGATGACAGACTGGGTCGTTCCTATGAGGTCTGCCAGCTGTTTCTGGGTCATGCCGGATTCAATCCTCATCTGATAGATCGTCCGGGCCACCTGGGCATTGAGGCGCTCCTCCTCCAGGAATGCTTTGCGGCACGGGTCGTCTCCAATGTAACGATCCTGGAGGATTTTCACGGCTTTAGCTGTTTTCTTTTTCGCCAACTGGATCACTCCCGGTAGGTGTGCTTTTCAGGATCCATGGCATACATGGACCTGCGTTTTATCGTCAGTTCGATCTCACGTGACGGTACTTCCTTTTCCTTTATTAAGCCGTGAGAAATCACAGCGGTCCTACCGTAAAAGAAATAGAGTATCCGGTAGTGGATCCCATGGTAACTGACTCTGAGCTCGAAGGTGCCGTCCCGTAAATAATCCGCCTCGGGTCGTCTCAGTTCGTGACCCATTTCAGCCAAACGCTCAACCCTGACGATGCACTTATCCTGGACCTTGCGCGGCAACCCGTCTAACCAGTGGAGCAGGGGACAGGTACCATCAGACTCAGCAAAAAGGACAACTTCCGTCTCAGGCATCCGCTGCCCCGGCCTTTTGAATTATCGCAAAATAGGCATAAGTGGTCAATCGCGATTTTGCGATACAAGGGATGGTAATGGTTGGGAAGTTTTTCATACACCTGGAAGTGCAATAGGAGGGCCAACGAAAAGGGAGTGCGGAAGGTATAAATAGTTCAAAGCGAAAAGTGCTGAAGGTGATGCGGGCTACGCCACTTCTGCACCTCAGCACTTCTGCATTGCTTTTCCCCTTTATCCTTTTCTATTAAAACTCTCCTTCCCTCACCAGCTTCCTTTTTCTCAGCTTCTTTACGACCTTCGGTTTCACGGGATCATTCCCCTCCAACACCCCTTTCCCCTTCTTCCCCTTTTTCGCGGCCACGCTGTCCAGGTTCGCCAGTTTCTTCGCCCCTTCCAGGGCCGTCCGGTCGCTGTCGTAGTACTCGAACCATGGCAGGCCGGCGTTGGTGTAGCTTTGAGCGTCAGGAAGCTGAGTCGGGGGCTCCTCACCGGTGAGGCCGAAATACTGGACGCTGTTGGCTATGTGGACATAGCAGCGCGAACTGATATCCCGCTCCCACACATTGAACCCGTAGGTGTCCTCGTAGATCTCCTGCCGCATGAGGCCGCCGGGAGCGAGGGCCATCTCCATTTCTGCCTCACCGGCGCACATGGGGATCGGCGCGGTTTCGGTCATGTAGATGTCCTCATGGCTCAGCTTGTCGTATTCCTCCCTCTTCATGGGGAAAGCGATGATCTGCACGCCGCCGTGTTCAGCTTCACCAGTGAGCTGTTCTTCCGCCGTATAACCCTCGCCCAGGGGCATGGCCACGAACTGGCGGATGAGGCCCTCGTCCACGTTGAAGCCGTCCAGCCAGGGCTGGTCCGGGACCACCAGGTAGTCCTGGGGCTTCCGGGAGAGCTGGTTCTTCCAGTCTTCCCCGGTGACAGCGTCGATCTTGCCGGCAGCCACCTTGATGGCCATGGGGTAAGAGCCGTGGAGGTAGATCCACATAGCTTCTGCCTGGTACATGGGCAGGAAGACCCCCCCACGGGCCAACCACGTTTCCGGAACGGTGTTATTATAGTCGTCCACGTAAAACAGGGGGAAACATCCAAAACCGGGCGGAAGGTTATACTCCCGGTTGTCGTCCGGGATGCGGAGGGTTCTTTGAAACTCAATGCTGCATTTTGCCTCCGGGTGTACCTCCGGAAAACTGAAAACCAATCGGTCGTTTTTAAGTTCGATCATTTTATCTCCCTTCCCCTTTTAACTTTCTCCTTTCTCCTTTAACCTTTCCCCTTCTCCTACCATTCCCCACCCCTCACTACCCTCACGATCCTCAAGATGGCTTTATCAGGCTGTTCCTTCAGTTGGCGGATCAGCTCTGCGAAGAGCTGGGGACGGTTACGAATGATCTCCTGCAGATCCGAGGAAACCTTCCCCGCCATAGCCAGCATCAGGTCCGGATCCTCACCCAGGTCCAGGGCCAGCCGTCGGATGGTATCCTCACCGGGAGGCGGGACCTGATCCCGCTCGATCTTGCTCAGGTACGCCGGCTCGATGTTGATCCTCTGAGCGACCTGCCGCAGGGAGTAGGAGAGATCCCCTTCCCTGAGCTTTTCCCTCGCTTCCCGTATGTAGACGCCAAGTGTCATGTGTAGTACATAGTACACGCTTATCTGAGGATGTCAAGGGAAGGGGGAAAATTAAAAGTGAAAGACGGACGCTGTGAGTGACAAAACGGCGAATAAGTCAGTAGGCGGGTTCGGGCTTAGGCTCGGGTTCGGGCTCGGGGCGTCATGCAGAGCGCAGGAGTTAAAGCGGTATGGGACTGCGAAATGGATTATTGGGGTCAGGAACCAGGCACCCACCTTCGCCGGAGGCTACGGCGGGCGGAACCTCGACCCAGGGCGGTGATGGGGACACCTCGACCATCCAGTCCGACGGTGACGTTATCCCGGCAAGGACCGGTACCGTGGACGCCAGCTTCCCGGATCCGGTCTACACCGCCAATCTTGGGGCCAACGGCTACACGGTGTCTGCCGACATCACGGTTCTCATGGATGAGGATCTTGTAGACGGGGGGCTTTACGTAAAAAGCACTCTGATGCGCAGTTCTGTCCGTATCTATGAAGGTAACGGTGACGATGACAGCGGGCTCAATCCGGCGGTCACCGGAATATACGTCGCTGTTGGCGCGACCCTCACCCTTCCGGTGGCAAGCGATACCGGCGGGACTCCCAAAGCCTGGTACCTGCTGGATAACGACCTCATCGTCCAGGGCACCGTCACCACTGCCGATGATTCCACATATCTTTCTTTCGAGATCGATGACGGGAACGAAGCCAATATCGTCGTAGAAACAGATGGCCTTATAACCACCGTTCCCGAGGCGGCTGGGGCTGATGGCGGAAGGGTCTATTTGGTCACTGACGGGAGCATCATCATCAAAGGCGATGTCCCCATGAGTGGTACGGCTCCAGGCGGGAACGATGGCGGCCCGTTTTGTGAAGAAGGGATCGGTCAGAACGACAGGCCCGCCCATCTTCAGGGCGAAGGTGGCGTGGCCGATCCACGTAACGGAGAACTTATCGCCATCCAGCGCGAGGTGGGTCCCGTCGTTGAGCACCACCGGGGTTTCCCCGATCTCACCCTCGAACTTTTCAAGCGGGTTTTTTGAGAGTACCCATCGGAGGAAGCCGCCGCGTTCGGTGTCAGCGCGTTCGGTGTCAGAGCGCGTTCGGTGTCAGGGCTGGAATTCAGCAATACCCCTGCTAACACTGTCAAGAATTGATAAATTCGCGCCGTGACCCCAATTCTCACCCGTTAACCTTTAACCTTTCATCAGTTCGCCACGAAATGGGCCCGCCTGTTCTGCTTCCAGGCTGACTCGTTGTGCCCGACAGCGAAGGGCTTCTCTTCACCGTAACTGATCGTCCTGATCCTGGAAGCGGAAACACCCAGTGAGATGAGATAATTCCGTACCGCGTTTGCACGTTGCTCACCCAGACCGAGGTTGTATTCGTTGGTACCCCTCTCATCACAGTGACCTTCGATCACGATCCTGATACCCGGAGCGGCTTTGAGAAAACTGGCGTTGTCGGCAAGTCTGTCTCTCCACTCCAAAGTGAGGTCCGAACTGTCAAATTCGAAGAACACATCGACGAGGTCGGAAACCCCAAAAGCAGCCGCCTCGCGCGTGGTTCCCGGCCTGACTGCTTTCGGCTCCTGGGGCGGCGGCACCTCCCCGGCCGGAGGTGTGTACTTTTCCACCTTCCCTGGTGTAGCCGGAGTCTCCTCCCGATCCTGGGTTTGTGTCATCTGTTCAACCGGGCCGGGTGCTGCGGGTTTTTTGGCGCAATCTACCAGTGAGAAACTAAATAAAAGAACGACTGCCAGAGTAACGAGGATACCTTTCTTTTCTTTGATCATTGTCCACCTCCCAATTTTTTTCGGATTCGAACGTAGAATATCTCCATTATTTAACATTTCCCCACCCATTGTTCATCGACGCTTCGTCAGGAATCGGCGTGCGTCGTCTTCCCCTGAGTTTCCCCAGCCGCATCCCGCTGGTTTTCGGCCGGGAACCCGGACTCCGCATCGAAGTATTTCTTGTTGAAATTGGAGATGCTGTTTAGCGCTTTGACCGATGCCATTTCCAGGCTGTCCACGATGTGGCCCGTGTTTGAGGTCAGCATGGCATGGAAAAGCAGAAGAGGGATCGCCGACATCAGCCCGAAGGCCGTGGTGTTCATGGCCACCGAGATGCTGGCAGACAGCAGGTCAGCCTTCTCGGCGGGGTTCGCATTGGCAACGGCCGTAAAGGCCTCGATGAGCCCCATGATCGTTCCGAGCAGCCCCAGCAGGGTGGCGATGTTGGCGAACAAAGCGACGTACGGCGTACGCTTTTCCAACTGGGGGATGATCTCCATCAGGCTCTCCTCCATGGCGATCTCGATGTCTTCCCGCCGCCGGACCGCACCCACACGCGCCAGCCCCATCTGGAGCATCTTCGAGATAACGGATCTGTCCTTGTTGACCAACTCCCGAGCCTTGTCCAAATCGCCCTCTGCCAGCAGGGGTTGGAGCGCATTCCACGCCTTGCTGTTTGTGCTCCGGGTGCGCCTCAGTTCAAACCAGCGCTCCACCGTAATGGCCATGCCAACCACGAACACGACCAGAATGGGGTACATGAACAGACCCCCCTTTTGAAAAAAACCGATCATTGCATTGACTCCCATAGCTTTCCTCCTGGATTCTGATGATCCGATTACCTGGATCCTTTACGACAGCGCTGACCCTTTCGTACCCCTAACCGGCGGGCAGAAAGTCGATGGGGTACAGGATGGTCACCTTCTGTACACCTTCCTTCGGGCCGAAGTTGAACCTCCCGATACGCTCCACGATCCTGGATACCAGGTCCGGCGAACCAAGATCGGTGGATTCTACCTCGCACATGGACACCGTACCGTCCGGTTCGATGGTCATTCGCATCAACACCTTCCCGCGCAGCGTCGGGTCCTTGCGCAACTCCCTGTTGTAGATCCGATAGAGCGCCGCTTTGTACCGATCGAAAACGATCTGGATTTCCTCGTCCGTCCGCCCGGGAGCCATTCCATCACTCGTCGGCCTCGACGACTCTTCCAGGTTCGAGATCGTACTTTGTGCCTGAACAAAGCCTCCGCCGCCTGTGCCGTAGCCGCCGCCTCCACCGAGCCTGGAGGCGTTGCCGCTTCCGATGTTGCGGCTGACACCGGCACTGCCAATACCGACCCTTGAACCGCCCTCCGCCTGGATGGCCACCAGCGAGCGCTGGGCCACGGCCTGTCCTTCCGCCTGAGGGCTGTCGCTACTGAGGGGGGCTTCGGTACCGAGCCTGGCAACCGGAGCTTCGGTCATCAGGTCTTTAAAGGCGTTCTTGAACCTCAGGATCCCGACCCCTTCGGCCTTCTTCCTCGCTGCTGATGCCCCGCTTTCATTGGCGGCCACTTGTGTCGGCTTCTCTTCCGGCCGTTCACCTGACCCGGGCTCTTCGGCCTGGGGTCTGGGTTCATCGATCTTGGGTTCGGGCTCACTCTTTGCCTGTTTTTTCTGTTCCTCGATCTGTTCCAGCACCGGTTCGGGCTCCGTTTTCGGCACCGGTGCCGGCTTCGGCAGATCCTTCTTGACCAGCTGAACCAGGCGCTTTGGAATTTCCGGTGCGGCGGCCATTCGGTCCGGTATGGGTACTTTTATCAAGGGAATGAGAGAACCGAATAGAAGGAATACCAGAAGCGCTACCAGAAGGGCGCGGCGGAGACGCCTTTCGCTCTCAGCTTCTCTGGCCCATGGCATGAGTGCGACACGATAGGGAAAGGCCGGCATCTCCCGCTCCAGGACGAACTCTTCCTTGCGTTGTTCTTCCCGGTCATAGGCGTCACGCACCTCTTCCTCCAGGAAATACAGGTCGTCCAGACGCTGCTTGATCTGCCCCTGGAGAGATCGCTGCTTTTCCAGGATCTCCCTGTTTTCCTCCTCGAAGCTGGCAATGCGGGCTCTCACTTTTTCCAGCTGCCTGGAGGGGTCCCTGGCTTCGGGAATCTCTTCCCAGAAGAGTCCGTCCGCCTCCATTTCCCCGAGCTTATCGAGTGCGTCGCACACATCACGCAAGGTATCGAATCGCTCTTTATCAGCGGAAAAGGTGTTGAGCTCCCCCTCTACAGCGCGAAGCTCACCTTTGAGCGTCTCCAGTTTTTGCCGCACCTGCTCGATCTGAGCTTCCAGTGGCGCGAGTTCCTGTTCTAAAATGGAAGTATTCACGGCATCCCCACTAGCCCTGAGTGGCCTTCTGGATGACGGCGAGGGAGATCCTTCCGTATCCAGAGCCAGTACAGGTTGACATTATTCTCTTGAGCACACTGAACGGAATCGATCTGTCGGCAAGGACAGTCACCTCTTTGCTTTCAGCCACCGTCTTGGTGCTTATCCCTATGATATTGCTTTCCAGGTGCTTGAGCCTCTCCGCTATCTCCATGATCGGCCCCACACCGTTGCCGAGCAGCTCAGCAGTGTCGATCACTTTTTCACCCTGAACCAGCACCATTTCGGGGCTGACCATGATCATCACCGTTTCCCTCGGTTTGGTCTCTACGACCGAATTGGGCAGCTCGATCTGTTTTGGCGCTTCCATGACATCGCCGCCGTAAGAGTGGAAAAGCAGGAAGAACACCAGGATGGTGAAAACGTCCATAAGAGGTGTCAGGTTAAGGCCTTTGCCTTTTCTCTTCTGGCTGCGGGCCATGCGTTTCATGCGTCGGCTGCTTCTCATGGCGCGTCTCCTATGGATATGTTGGGGAAGAGAACTATTTTCTGAACCTCTTCGCTCCCTTCCTCATGAATTTCGGCGCCACGGACCGCATCCATGATCCGGATCAGGTAGTCGTACTCGATATCCGGTTCCATCAGGATCGTCGCATCATCCTTTTCAGGGTACAGGGCCTTCAGGCGCGTCATGACCTCGAAAAGCATAGGCATGTTGTATTCACCGTTTTCCTTCGGGATGGAGGCTTCCACCGACTGACCATTCCCGATCTCCAGTCCCGCCTTGCGGACGATGACCTCGATAGCGAAATTCGGCGTGCGCTCCGCAGCTTGAGCTGCACTGGTCGGAACGGTCAACTCCATGATCGTGACGCGCGAAAAAACGGCGCTTATGAGCAGAAAAGGTATCAGGACCACCATCAGGTTCAGGAAAGTCGTGACATCCAGAGGTGGTGTTTCCGCCCTTCTCTTCTTAAAGTTACGTCGTCTCATGACGATCAGCTCCCATCAAATTGGCGTATGGCGAAATTGGAGATGTTGTTGAGCACCTTTACCGATGCCATCTCCAGGTTGTCTACGATGTGACCCGTGGTGGAGGTCAGCATGGAATGGAAAAGCAGAAGGGGGATCGCCGACATCAGCCCGAAGGCTGTTGTGTTCATGGCCACGGAGATGCTGGCAGACAGCAGGTCGGCCTTCTCGGCGGGGTTCGCGTTGGCGACGGCCGTGAAAGCCTCGATCAGCCCCATGATCGTCCCGAGCAATCCCAGCAGGGTGGCGATGTTGGCGAGCAGAGCCACGTACGGCGTACGTTTTTCCAACTGGGGAATGATCTCCATCAGGCTCTCTTCCATGGCGATCTCGATGTCATCGCGCCGCCGAACCGCACCCTGGCGCACCAACCCCATCTCGAGCATCTTCGACATGTTGGATTTGTCCTTGTTGACCATCTCCCGGGCTTTGTCGAAATCGCCCTTTGCCAGTACGGGCTGCAGCGCGTCCCACATCCTGCTGTTGGAGTAATCGGTGCGCTTCAGTTCGATCCAGCGCTCGACGGTAATGGCAATACCGACCGCGAACACCAGCAGAATGGGGTACATGAACAGCCCCCCTTTCTGGAAAAACGCCACTAGCGAATAGAATCCCATCTTCTTCCTCCTCTCTCGATTGGTAGGGTCGCAAAAAGTCCGTTATCGGCTTTTTGCTCCTCGGAAAGGAAAAAACGTGGTTTCCCCTTTCCTCACGAATCAATGCCTGACATTCACAGTCATTGATTCGGGCGCCCCCGACGGGGCGCTTTGATGACTTTTTACTAAGTCATTTGTTGGTGCTGATTTGGTAAAATTCGATCTGACGCTTGAAAACTTCCCGGTCCACCGGGACGTCGCCCTCGCTGAACATCGTGTCCAGGCTTGTCTGAACACCGATCTCCGAACTCTTCCACGGGACGATGTAGAGAGACTTCGGGGCCTCTTCGTTACCGACGATGGACATGCCGGACATCTCCTTGGCCTCCGCTTCCCGGTCCAACTTCGGCTCCCGGACGGCGGCCTGTTCGTCCACGCCCTTTTCCCCGGCCATGGCCATAGAGACCGGTGACAGGAGCATGCACAGGCAAAGAACCAATATGCGAACCATCATTCTCCTCCTTCATCGTGTCCAAGCCGGGCGCGCAGATCCGCGACCCACAGTTTCACCTGCTCAGCTTCCGGGTTGGCTTCGCTGTAAATTTCATAATGCTCGAGGGCACAGGCAGGATCGCCCAGGTATAGATCGCAAAGGATCCCCAGGTTCCTTTGCACCGGGTAGTAGTCCGGAAAGCGCGCAATCGCCTTTTCATACACCGCCCGCGCCTCGGCAAACCGTCCGGTCTGGCGGTACAAAAGACCGTATTCATTGGATGCCACCGGGTGCCCGGGGAACAGCTCAAGCGCCGCCTTGAGGTTCTCCTCGGCCTGCTCAAGCCTGCCGGTGCGCCCATAGGCGATGGCAAGGTCGATATAAGGCGCCGTGACGCCCGGTGACCTGGCGATGACCTTTTCAAGAAGGGCAATGGCCCTGTCGTAGTCCTCATCCTTCAGCAGGGTGACCGCGCGATCAAAGTCTTCTTGCAGCTCCACATCCGTTTGGAGGCCCTCTGTGATGACGAAGCCTTCCCGGCCGTTATCGAGTCTCTCGACAGTCGGTTCCATCGGGAGTTTCTCCTCAACCTCCACGCTGGGTGGGGGGACAGCGGGTAGCAGGACCTGCTCTTTCGGGGTGGTCACACAGCCGCCGAGAACGGACAGCAGCAGCGCCAGAACGAGGAGCCCGGCGCATGCTCCTGTTTTACATCTTCGCAAGGTTGTCCGCTCCGTATACTGCATCATTGGCTCCTTGCCGCCTGGTCCGTTCCTGCAAGGGAGCTCTCGGGCTCACTTTGACCAGGCTCGTCTGTTTCCGGCTCCACAACAGGATCGGGGTCTTCACCCGGAGCGGATTCCCCGGGTTGGGCATTCACATCAGGACCGGGTTCCTCATCCTGAGCAGTCTGAACAGTTTCGTCCTCCGTATCAGGATCGGACTCTCCACTCTGAGCGGGTTTAACGGTTTCGACCTCCGTGACCGATCCGGGCTCTTCTGCCTGACCGGGTACCGCAGGTCGGGGCTCTTCGGTTGTGGAAATTTGAGAATCGATCAGCGCCGGTCGATTAATTGCGAATATGTAGGTCCGAAGAGAACTCATGATGCCGCTGGCCTCTTCCGGCTTGTCATAGCGGGCGGGTACGGTTTCGGCCAGCCTCTGGAGGCCCTTTTCGATCCACTCGTTGTAGACCCCGAGGGGGATCAGCTTGAGATTACTCTCGTGGACATCGATGGCCTTCTCTTCGAAGGGATAGGCTTCCTCCTCGAGGGCCAGATCATACTGTTCCATCTCCAGGGGACTTAAGCCCTCCGGACGCTCCGATGTCATCAGGGCCCTGCTGAAGTGAGAGTAGATCTCGGCAAGGTAGAAGGTGGCCGCGGCCGTGACCTCCCCGATCCCGTAATCCACGAGCCGTCCGAGATCCTCAGTCGCCGTCTTCATCAGTTCGCGCTTTAAACGAAGGTTGTCCTCCAGGGGTTCCACCAGCTTGACGGCCGTGAACTTGTCGAAGACATTGATAGCCAGTACCAGCGCGGCCTGTGCGGCGATATATCTCGTCCGCGGGGTCTGCGCGCTTCCGGCCGCGGCGTCGATGGCCACGATCATTTCAAGTTCCGTAAGGTAAGCTTCACGCTCGCCCTGCGCCCCGAGTATCCCGGCGATCTTGTTGCGCGTCTCCAGATTAACCTCCACCGGCTGGGGGAAATACTCCACATAACGCCGGTAGACCTCCAGGGCCCGGGTCGTGCTGCCATCTTCCTCGTGCAATCGGGCCGCGACCAGGAGGGCCTCACGCCTGATCTCGTCATCTTCAGATTCCCTTTCGACACGTTCATATTCGTTGGCCGCGAAGGAGAGCTGGTTGTTTTTCTCGTAGACATAGGCGAGCTTCTTGGTCACTTCAGACTGCAATGTGCTGTCAGGGAAGTCGCCGCGGAATTTTTCCAGCACTGTGACAGCAGCCTCCCAGTCCTGGAGCTGGATCAGGGCCGCGGCGGCATCATATTCGGCTGTCGGCCTGATCGTAGAACCCGGTGCCGCGCGTCCCACCCGCAGGAAATGATCTGCCGCAGCGCGGTAATCCTGGGCGGCATCGGCCTGTTCCCCCTGCTTGTAGATCGATGCCGCGAGATTGTTGGTCAGGGTGCGGCGTGTCTCGTCTTCTCCGGGCAGCAGTGCCAGCACGTTCAGGTAAGAGCTCTCGGCTTCGCTGTAGAGCGAAAGTTCGTATGAGGAATGGGCGGCGACCAGCCATGCTTCACGGACCACCTCGACATCAGTGTCAGGAAACATCTCGATGAGCCTTCTCGCGGCGGCGAGGGCCTGTTTGTATTCTTTCATGTCGTAGAGGTCATCGGCGGCGGCCCCGAGGACGATCGCGGCCTTTTCGTGATCAGGGAAGGTGTCGGCAAATTTCAGCGAACTGCGGACGACCTCCCGCCTGGTCTCATCTTCATCTGCCGGCGCTGCGGCGCCGAGCAGTTCACGGTATACCGCGACGGCCGCGTAACCGGCTTGAGAGGATTTACCGTGGGTCGGGTATTCATACGCGGTCTTCTCGAACTGGACAGCGGCGGCGGCGAGCGACCGGTTTTCCAGCAGCAGGTCCGCCATTTGGAAGCTGATGACGGGCGATTCGAGGTCCGCGGGGAACGAGGCCAGGAACTCCTGGTACCAGAGCAGGGCCTCTTCGAAATTCGCCGGCTTGTCTTCGGCCTGATTCGGATCCTGGTAACAGGCATGATAGTGATTCCCAAGGTCCGTCAGGTTGGTCTTTAATAGACCCAGAACGTCCGGACGATCACCCGGTTTGAAATAATTCCAGTATCCGGCATTCAGGCCGTAGCTCCTGGCGAATTTCTTTTTGGAGTCGAGGACGAGACTGGGAAACCCTCCGGCGGCCTGGATCTCGATAACCCGCATCTGGAAGTTTGGCGCCATCTTGTGCTGCGGGTTGCGGTCCACAAAGGCGTTGTAAGAAGCGGCGGCGTCGGCGTAACGGCGCTTGTCGAGGTAGAATTCGCCGAGGTTGCTGTATATCTTGTCTTCGTAACTGCGCTTGCCGTGGTTGGAGAAGTATTGAACCGCGGAATCAGCCCCTCCGAGGTTGGAAAAGCTCAAACTGATCACACGGAAGGTGTCGTCTGTCCGCTTCCTTTCCTGCTCGTCCCCGGTATTTTCAAAGTCGTATCCTTTTGAGACCTTGTGATCCATTAACGCGATGAACCGGTTCAGGGCGTCCTCATAAAGTTCCTGCTTGTAGAAAGTCCAGCCCAGTTTATACAGCGCGAGTTCGTAGAATGAGGAACCTTCCCCTGTGTCCACGATGCTCTGATAAGCGTCCTCGGCATCCAGGTAACGCTTGTACGCAAAGAAGGATTCAGCCCGCCGGAACTGCACTTCGTCCATATTTCGAGAACCGGGGTATTCGCGGACCATCCGGTCCATGACCGCCATGGCTTTTTCGATCTCCCCCAGTTCCTCATAGGCGCGGGACATCTGGTACAGCACCTGGTCGTTACGCTCGTAATGGGGGTAATCGCTCAGCAGCTTCTCGTAAAGGGCAACGGCATCACGAGTCTCCGCCCTTTCGAGATCGGAGGCGGCACGTGCGGTGCTGTCCGGCAGTGAGCTCAGAGTTGACCGTTTTTCAAACTCGGCCTCGGATTCACCGTGAACGGAACGGGCCGCCATTGGCTCATCGGAGGTCTTCTTTCCGATCGCTGCGGCCTGGGGAAGCTCAATGCGCCCAGGGGCTGGCAGTGCAGACGCCCGCGCGGCAGGTTCGGCGCCCCCGGTGAGGGTGCCGTATTCCTTTTCGAGCTTAAGGTCGGCCAGACGGCGGAGGGCCTCGGGCTTCAGTTCGGAGTCCGGCGTATCTTCTAAAAAACGCTGATAACTGAGCATCGCCTTGTCCAGACCGCCTTCGATCCTTTCTTCCCTGATCTGGACGGTCTGATCGCGCAGCGTGGCGATGGTGGTGGTGTCTTTGGGACTGACCGTTGAACAGGCCGCCAGCGCCAGAGGAAGGACCAATATGAAAAGAAGTCGCCGGTTCATTTACTCGTCCTTTTCCTGGCCCTGGGCCCTGATGGCGCGGTCATAGCTGTCCGCCATGGCAAATCGCGCCTTGATCTGGAAATCGGTAAGACGCTCGAGACGCATCGTGAGTTCGGCAACAGCCATTGTTTCGAGCATATTGCCCTGACGTGCCATCAGTTCATCCACCCTTTCCCTGGCCTTTCCCATCGCGAGCCTCTGGCGGCCGACTCGCTCGACGTAGCCTTCGTAGCTCTGGGTCGCGGCCTGGCGAGTGCGCACAAAGGCGTCGTACTGCCTTTTCAGGATATCCACTTCGCGGTTTAAGTCGCGAAGATGTTTAAAGGCATCGGTGAAGCGGCGATCGTACTCCGTATAGACATTCCAGTGCAGCACCCCCTTCAGACGCTTGATGCGGGGCCGGGCTCCGCTGGGCACAGCCGTGTCATAGATACTCAGCTTCCGTTCCAGAAGATCAATGCGTTCACCGATGATCCGTTCCCGGGCGGTGGCCAGGTAATCGGGTCTCGGGACCACCAGCATGGCCTTCAGCCTCTGTTCGATACGGTCGCGCTGCTCAAGGCGCAGGCGCATCTGCGAGTCGAGCCGCCGGAACTGGCGGTCGATATCAGGAAGCAGCGGCTCGTAGTAAGCACGGCGCTTTTGGATAATCTCCTCGAAAGCGTCCAGGTCACTTTCCCAGCCCTGCAGCTTCCGGCTAAGCTGGGTAAGGTCGAGATAGTTTTTGAGGGACTCCTGGAAATCGTGGGAGGCCATGAGGTCAAGCAGGTAGTAGGTCTCGGGCGTGTCGGGAAGTTCGCGCAGCCGGACGACCCAGTCGGCATCCAGCTTCCGTTCTTCCCGCACCAGGGCCTTGAGGAAGCGGCCTTCCCGGATACTCCTTATAGAGGCCCCCAGCTTGTCGATCTCGGCGTCAAACTTCTCCAGGGACCTGCCATAAACCACCGCCGCTTTGCTGCTCACGTTCAACCTGCCATAGGCATAGGGAACGGCGAGCATGGCTTCCTGCACCGAGGCATCGGTGACTTCCCTCGTCACCAGGACGCTCCAGGGCACCAGGGCCCTTTCGAAGCGGCCCCGGAAGGCATCCGCCCATCCGGAGCCCAGCAGCGCCCTGTTGGAAAAGGGACCGGTAAGACGCACCCGGTCGAGCACCAGCTTGGCTCCCTCGTAATCCTTTTCGCCTAACAGCTTTGACCCGAGGACGAGGTTGGCCTTGTCCTTGATTGCCAGAGTGAGTTCATCGCCGGTTTCGATCTGGCCGGTGCGGTCAAGATACCGGCGCCCTTCGGGTTCCTTTCCATCGCCGATCAGCGCAATGCCGAGGTTATAGGAGGCAAAACCTTCGAGCCCTTTAACCACCACAAGGCCCCTGAGAATACCGGCGGCTTCGGCAAATCGGCCGTTGGCCATATGGATCTGGGCCCGCAGGAAGGCCAGGTCTTCGCGAATGCTGTCCGGAACAACCCCCTTGATACGCTCGACGGCGTACTGGGCATTGACCGGCTGGTCTTTCTGGAAGTAGATCCGCGCCAGTCGGAAAAGGGCCTCGTTGCGCACCGGCTCGCTGACGTTGCCCTGGATGACCGCCGTGATGGCACGCCCCGCGCGCCGGTGCATCCGGTAGGACAGTTCGAAATCACCAACATCGAACTGCGCCTGGTCGATATGGTAGTGAAGGGTGTCGAGCTCGGGTTCATCAACCCCGTAGTACTGCATGAGCTCCATGTCGAGCCTGGCGATGGCATCGAACCATTCCCCCTGGAACGCGTAATAAAGGGCCTCTCCGAAATAGAGGTCCTTCAGGACTATGGGAGCCGACGTGCCTGGCGGAGCTAACGTGCCCGCCGACACCGGGGATGCCGACAACACCAGAATTGTCAATAGCACTAACAGCCTGTTCATGGTCTACCTGTCATTCATGGTGATATTTGCGGCGTCCAGGGATATCTCCACGATCCTGGGGCCCACGTCCTTGTTGACCGTAAATTGCTCCGACTTTTTAAGATCCGCGCCTCCCGCGGTCTTGCCGATGACAAAGACCTTCAGGTCGTGCTCGCCGGACCGGATATTGCCGGTGTAGATGCGCTGGACGCCGCCCTTCTGCAAAGCCTCCAATTCCATGAAGGTGTAGAGATGGTTCGCGACCGGTTTGCCGTCCAGCTGGATCTGAACCGAATCGAGACGGAACGCCTCTTTATCAGCCAGTGATACGAATACCGCGACCTGCGTATTGGACGGATACAGCAGCTCCTCTTCAAGCTGGCCCAGCTCCGCCGCAATGCTAAGGACGTCGCCCTTGATCTCCTGGACCTGCTCGTCCAGGCCCTTGACCTGCTCCCTTGCGACTTCCTGTCCGTAAGCAGCGCTGCTCATGACAAGCAGCGAAACCCCTAAAACCAGCGCTCTGTGCCAGCTCAACATGTCGGCCTCCTCGTGCCTGAGAAAATCCGTGTTTCCCTCTTCAGTTCAAATGAGGCAAAGCCCCACATTTCTAATACTTCCCTACCAGGTTGATGAACGCGCCCTGGTGCCTGTAGTCCAGTTGGGTCAGGTCATCCGAAAAATCGCTGAAGTTGTAACCGGCGCCCAATTTTATGTGCTCACCCAGGTGGCGGTAGATCCCCACCAGCGCCCCGCTGCGATTGTCATCCGCGTCGGGCAGGTCAAGCATGCGTCCCTCCAGAAGGGCGTCCCAGCGGTGGACAACGTGCCACTGGGCGCGAAGTACATTAAGGCTGGCCCGGCTGGTGGTGAACTCCGGATTATCCCGGTCCTGGGCCACCTGGCCATATCGGTAGGCGGACTTGCCTCCCACGGTCCAGCGCTTTGTCAGGTCATAGCTGGCGTCTATCGATGCGATATGACTGCGCTGAACAGGGCCGGGTGCCGTGCTGCCGGCGGTCAGCTGATCGGCCGCCGGGAAATTGTAGAAATAGGTGTACTTGACCATCGTATTAAGGCGGTCATGGTTGACGGGGCGATACGCGTGGGCCAGGACGGCTTCCGTATAGTCTCCGTTAAAATAATCCCCCATGGAGCTGTCGCTCACGCCGTAATTGAATTTTCCAATTAGCCGTGAACTGACCGACAGTTGGTACTTGAAGCTGTTTTTCATAAGCCAGGAGGTGCGCTCGGAGGAGCTGGCGTCCGGCTGCTCGATGTTATCGACCCGATATTCGAGGGCGCTGGCGAATTTAACCTTGTCGAACCCGTAGCCGACACTCACACCCAGCGCTTTCCTCTCTAGTTCGGCCGCGGTCTCGGGGTCCCTGAGTGTGGCGAGGTCGAGATTCGCCCCGAAATTGAGTCGGCCGGCGGCCACGAGTTGAACGCCGGCGGAATGGGTCAGACCCGTGGGGACGTCGCCGTGGGTATACCGCTCTTCGGCGTAGACGCTGCCGCTGTCCGAATAACGGGTTTTAAAACCGGAGGTCATGTTGCCCTTCCTGGCAAGCAGACCGTTATCTGTCCGCTCGTTCTCGAGACTGTAGTTGGTGTACAGGGTGGTCCGGTCGGAATACAGGTACTCGGTTCCGAGATTGCCGCCAGTCCCGAGGTCTCCTCCGGAAACCTCGCCGGTGAGGTTCAGCTGGTCGGTCGGTCGCAGGCTGCCGCCGGCACCTAGGCGGCCGTTGTCTTCACGGTTGCCGCTTGTGTTGACTGTTTCCTGAACAAAGGCATAGGCAGTCCACCGCGTTCTGGAGTCGTAGAGCAGCTTTATCGCCGCATCCGTCCGGTCGCCCTCTTCCTGGGTTGACGGGACCACCGCCGCATTGTCCTCGCGGCTGTCTTGACGTACGCCCGAGCCCAGGGTCCAGTGCTCGCCTATCCGGTAGTCGACATTCACCTCCCCGGTCTCAGTCCTCAGACCATCCTGCTGCTCCAGCTTGTCCATTTTCAAACGTAAATTCAGGCGGTCGGCAACCGGAAGCTGGGCCGTGCCGCCGTATTTGGTCAGGTCCCGGTCTGTGGCGAGGCCCGGTGCCGAATAGCCCGCCTCGAGGTCCTGCAGGTAGAAGGTGACCTTCCCCTTGCCGTTCTCGAAAAGGTCCGCGAAGCCAACACTGGCATCAACGCGATAAGCCTGAGCATCCACTTCACCCCCCAGGGAGATCGGCGCGTCGAAAATAAAACCGCCGTCGTCAGAGGTCGTTGCCGCTGCGCCCGGACCTTCAGTGCGACCGCCTTCGAGTTTGATCCACGTGCCTGCGGATTGGCGCAGGGTCAGGTCCGCCCCGCCCAGGCTGTTGTCGATATCCGCTTCCTTATCCCGGCTGGCGGTCAGGCCGACCTTGAGGTGGTCGTTGAGCCAGTAATGGACCCTGCCTCCGGCAGCCATGGTGTCGGGGTCATCGAAACCGGGCGTGAATTCGTAGCGAACCACCAGGGTGACCGGATTGCCGCTGATGGAACCGCCGTGCACCAGCAGGTCGTCGTCGGCCGTGGCGGGCAGAGGCTGCGACAGCACGATGCGTCCCTGAAGGTAGTTGATGTCATAGTCGAGCACCGGCGTCAGGTTTTTGATGGCCAGAACCATCCCGGAATCCTTGTCGCGCACTTCGATGCGCACGCGCTCGGAGCCGGCCAGCACGTCCTGTCTTTGCAGGTAGTAGAGCGATCCGTCCGTGCCGCGGAACTCATCGCGTCCCGCCACGGTTCCTGGGTCAGCGGCAAAGCCGTCCACCACCAGGCGCGGTTCGCCGAAACGGGTGGTTGCAGAGGGCTGATAGTGCCAATTGGCGCCGTACAGCCCCCGGTCCACGTGGGCCAGGTCGGTATCGGTGTAGGTGATCCGGAAGTTGCCCCAGAGGCCATATGATGTTTCCTTTTTCATCTGGAGGTAGAACTTGCCGCTGGTCGGGGCCCCCTGGGTGACGGTACCGTCATCGCCGAAGGTCGGGTAGTGGCGATCCGGGTCGATGCGCCTGAACATCGCCTCAGGTGACTTGTCCATGAAGTTGGAAAAGATCTCGTCCACAGGGCCTTCGCGTGTATCGGCGCTGCCCGTAAGCGACCAGCCGTTTGCGAATTTGCCGTTTGTATAGAACGCCAGGCGGCCCTCGAGGTTAACCTTATCTCTGTAACGGGATCTGTCCGGGGCGAGCAGTTCGGCAGGCCCGTCTGTCTGGTCTTGAGACAGCGTCAGGTCGGCGATTCCCACGGTGAACCAGTCCTCCTTTTCAAGCTCCAGATCGCGCAGGAACAGTTCGCCGTTGCCGGACCTGTCGAGGACGGCCACTTCGACGGTGTGGATTCCCTCGGGCAGGATCTGTTCGGCAACGAAACCGCCGGCGCCGTCCACCGGCACTTCGCGCCCGGCCATCCACACACCGTGTCCATCCGGAATCGCGGTGCCGTGGGCCTGCACGGTGCCGCCGTGAAGGGGGATCCCGCGCCTGGCGATGCGGCTCTCACCGTAACCGGCCAGCAGTTGTTCGCGACGGTCCGCCTCGGCAGCGGACGGGTCTATCCGGTCGACCACCCAAAGGGGCTGGGTGCTGGTCTCGTCGAAAAGCCCCCCTTCACCGTACACGCGAACCAGGTATTTCAATCTGCGCAGGGGCGCCGAGAAATCCTCGAACCCGGGCTGCCACCGGGCCATGCCGTCGGCATCCATCTCGAGGACGGCGAGGGGCGTATCGCCCACGGACTGGTCCTGATCGAAGATCCTGACCTGGGCCCGCTCGATGAAGGCGCGGTAGTTGCTGTACAGGCGGAAATAGACCAGGTTTTCGACAAACTCCGTGTCAGGGGAATCCTGGTGCTGGATGGTGTTCGGCCAGGCGGTCACGTTCAGCCGCGGCTTGAGCTCCAGGCTGTCGTGCTTGAACCGGATCCGGGCATCCTCCAGGGCCACGTCGGTGCAGCGCTGCACGTCCGAACTGCATTTGTTCGGGTCATCGAGAGGCTTTCCATTTACCGTGATGCGCATGAGGTTCAGCGCGAAGGGGTTGCTCATGTTCACTTCGCGGGTGAACGGAGTCACCTCCACCCCTTCATAGTCGTCCCGGGCGATGAGCTCATCGTAGACAACCTGCACCTCGACCCTGGACGTGTCGGACTCGATAAAACCGGCGTTCACCACGTCGTCGGACTGGACATAGCCGCGGCCGTCGAATTCAGCCTGTCCCTGGGCAAGCCCCATCTGCTCGCTCACGGCCTCCATGGCACGGCGTGCCCGGGCCATGGAGAGGCCGATATCGTCCCCGTAGATCCCCGCCGTCCGCCGGTCAAGGCGTTTGTTGCTGGTGTAACCGACAAACCGCAGGCGGACACTGGTCTTGTCGCTGACTTCGCTCATGACGCGGCGCAAGGTGTCGACATAGGCTTCCGGTATCACGGGCTGCCCGTTTTCAAAAAGGATAGGAGCGATGCCGCCCAGGGGAGAATCGTAGACCCGGGTGACGGTCTGGGCTCCGGGGGCGTCAGGGCAGATCTGGGGTTCGTCGGGCAGGTCCTGGAGCGGATCATCGTGCCAGAACTCCACCTCCACGCGCCGGTTAAGCGCCCGGCCGCGCTGCGTATCGTTGGATGTGACAGGCTGCGACGAACCGCGACCCTCTGTCTCGATGGCGGTGTTGGGCAGGCCCAGCTCATCCTGGACGGCAAGCGCAACACGCCGGGCGACCGCCTTCGAGAGCCCGACGGGATCGCCGTAGATGCGCTCGTCCCGCCCCTGAAGCCCTGCGTTGTCTGTATAGGCGATGAACTTGATCACGAGGTTCTGCTTGTCCCGAAGGTTGTCCATCGCCTGGCTGACCTGCTGCAGGAATGTTCCCGGTACGCTCAGCATTCCCTTGTTGTAGTGAAGAGGAGAAACACTGTTCCTGATGCGGGCGCGATGGGCGTTGCCGTCCTTGTAGCTCAATTTACAGACGGTCTCGGTCCGGCAGACCTTGATGCGGAGGATCTCCTGTGGAACCACCACTTCCTTCTCGACCTGCTTCTCGCTGACCTCGTCGTACCAGACCTGCACTTCCACGCGCCGGTTGAGCCGCCGTCCCTCCTCTGTCTCGTTGCTGGCCGCGGGCCGGCTGTCGCCAAGCCCTTCGTAGGAGATGGCTTCCGGCGGGAGGTTCAGCGCTCTCTGGCAGTATTCAGCCACGTTCCCCGCCCGTTCCCGGGACAGCCCGACGTTGTCGCCGTATATGTCCGCCAGGTCGCCCCGGAGGGCCAGGGAATCGGAATGGCCGACAAAATGGAGCCGGACATTGGTGCGGCCGCGCATGCTGTCGAGTACGTCGCGAAGCATCGCGATGTACTCCTCGGTAATATCGATCTTGCCCAGCTCGAAATGGATGGGCCTAACCAGGTTGTCGAGCTTTATGGTCGTGACCTCCTGCTCGGCGACCTGGCGCATTTCCGTCCTGTCCCCTTCATCGACTTCGAATATGGCCGGGTCATGGAGCCACGGTGTGACAGGGACATCCATCGGCAGATGCGTCTCGGCCGCCTCTGAAAAATCGTTGGCGGCGGGGGTGCCTCGCCTCCAGAAAATTTCAGTTTCAAAAGTCAGCTGGTAACCGGTTCCCGTCTGTTCCCATTTTTCGGTGACACTGCTTTTGAGCGCCTCAAGGCGTTCCTCGACCAGGCCGGGAGGTTCCACATCGCCGAGATAGGAAAGCCGCAGCACCGAAGGGGCCTTTTTCAACTCCTCGATCAACTGCGCGATCCTGGGTCTCCACTGCATCCGGATCTCACTGGTACCGGGCTCGAAGGCACCATCGGCGATGTCCATTCGCACCACCCGGTGGATGGTTGCGCCGTAGTTAAAGCGCGCCGCCAGACCGCGGGTGAGCCTCATAACACGGGGATTCTCAGTCGTCAGGCGATAACCGCTCGGCAGGCTGCGCTCGTCCAGCTTGAGGATGAAATTGCTGCCGCGATCCTCGTCGGGCACTGCCGCGCAGGTAATGTGGTAGCGGCCGTATTCGTCGGTGGAGGCGATCAGGCCGCGCGCCGTCACCAGGTCAACCGCGGATAGCCCCTCCTCTCCCGAGTCCTGCACGCCGTTCAAGTTGCGATCGTCGTACACCTTGCCGATCACGTCGGTGCAGTCGAAGTCCGGGTCGGGGATGACACGCACGGTTGCCGTGGCTTCTCCGGAGAGGGCACCGTCAGTAATGGTATTGAGCACTCTGGCCCGGTTAACGTATTGGCCTTCCGAAACACCCGAGCCCACCACGAGCAGCAACTGGATGGTGATCTCCTGGTTGACCGAAAGGTTGAGGTGGTCCCAGACCAGATCCCGGCCGTTGATCAGCGGCTCGACCTCACTGCCGTTCAAGCGGGCGGAACCGGTCTTGTATTTGAATCCGGCGGGGAAAATGTCCGCGATGGCTATGTCGTAAAGAGGCTCGCCGTAAACGTTGGTCACGGTGATCGTGTAGGGGACCAGCGAACCCCGGCTCACGTCGGTCAGGGAGGAGGTCTTGGTGATGGCCGCGGCCCCGGTCAGTTCCGGATCTATGGGTATGAAGTTGTTGAAGATCTGGCTCTGACCGGGAATGGTCCCATCGCTCAGCGTAAGGTGCGTATGATAGATGGTCCCGGCCGAACCGGGCCCAACAGATGGCGGCGGCACCGCCGCGGAGGCTATGACCTCGCAGTACTCGGGAGTTGCCGGCACCGCGTCGTCAGGGCTGCCCGGGCAGGCAGGGACGGAAAACGGCGGCGTGCCCGCGTCGCTGGCGGGCGTAATGACCCGGGACGGCATGTTCATATAGCCGGTGACAGGCGGCGTCACCTCTATGAGATAGTCGCCACCTGGAGGGCAGGATGCGGGGTCGAACTTCAGGTCGAACTTGTAATAGCCGTTTACGGCCGTGACCTGGTTCTGTTGCACGGGGTCGCCGAAGCATTGGCCCGGCAAGGCCATGCCGGTGGCCCCACTGAGCATCGTCACCGTGGCTCCGGCAACCGGTGTACGCGCCATGGAGTCGTATACGGAACCGTTGGGCCAGAGTGGAAGATTGAGGTTCTGGAGGTTGCCGCCGGCAGAAACGGTAATGTCGCTGATAAGCTGCGGACCGTTCGTGAAGGGCGAGTCGGCATCACCCATCGAGGCCGTGTTGGGCCCCGCACTCGGCGCGGTGAAGCGCAGTTCATACAGGTCCGGTGTGCCCTCGTTGAACGCCAGGCCGGTGAACCGGTATATGCCGTTGACATCGGTGGCCGCCGTTGCGATCAACAGGCTGTTTCGGGTGAGCGCAACAGACCATCCCATCATCATGGTTTCGACACCGGTGTCGGGGAATTTATCCAGGTTCGCGTCGTGCCAGACGCTGCCGTTAAGGCTGGCGCTGCCCGGCGTCCCGCCTATGTCGATCGACACGCTGGCAGAGTCGGTCTGCGCGGGGCTGTTCCAGCTGACCACGCCTGTATTGGTGATGGTCGTTCCCATGGGGAGGGCGGGATCGATATCCACGCGAAACCGAACTTCAAACTGGTCGCCGGGCGCCAGGTTCCCGTACTGGGAATCATAGTCAGCGGTGAGCACCCCGCTGGCATAGACGACCCCGGCAGCCGAACCACTTAAGGTGCCGGAACCTGGGACGTAGGTGACCTGGTCGCCCAGGGGAGGGTTCAGATCGTCTGTCACCACTACCTGGGTGGCAGGCAGGCTGCCGATATTGTCCACCCGGATCACATATTCCAGCAGGCCGCCGGCTACGGCTATGCCGCCCCCGACCACCGTCACTTCCTTGGTTATCAAGAGCAGCTGTGCCTGCCCGACGACAACCACGGTCGGCTGGTCGCCGTTGGACGGGATGCCGTCGGCATCGGTGGGCTCTGTCGGCAGTTCGTTCGAGGTAACGCTGCCCTGGTTGACGATGAGGGTCCCGGTGGGAAGGCCGTCGTTGACCTTGGCCTCGAAGGTGACCTCGGCACTCTCGCCGGCCGGAATAATCCCTGTGCCCGGACCGCCTGCGGACTGCACCGCCAAACCGGCGATCAGCGGAAACACGCCGCCGTCGGGTCCCACCGATGAACCGTTTAGAAGAAGGGAATCGGCCACATAGGTCGTGTTGGCCGGAAGGTCATCGGTAAGCATCACGCCCGTGGCCGGAACCCCCCCCGAGTTGCTGATGACGATGGTGTAGAGCAGCGAGTCACATGTCGGAGAGGTACAGACCGGGTCGACGATCCCCGGTGACCCGTAATCGGACTGGATCTGAGCGGTCTTGAGAGCATATAGGAGCGGCACGTTGCTGATCGTCGCCGTGGCCGGAACCGTAATGTAGTCGTTGAGCCCGCCGATGCCGTCCGAACCGTCGCGCTCGTAATCGCTCGGTCCGTCGATGCCAGTCCACTCGGCGACAGCGCTGTTCGTGAGTGACTGGGCGATCGCTCCGCCGATCACCTGCACATCGTAGGAGATGGTGACGGAGGTGCCTTCGGCGATGTCGATGTCGGCGTTGCCGCCTTCAAGGCTCCAGATCAGCGTTTGCGCCTGGTTGATGCCGTCTCCGGTAATAACGGGCGCGGCAATGATGTTGTCGACCCCGACACCGGCACCGACGGTCACTGCCGGGTTGCCGGCATAGACCAGACCAAGTGAGAGGGTGTCGGTCAGCTTCACGTCGAACACATCCGACGAATAGACGCTGTCGTTGGCCGTCAGCGTCACGCTGTAGCGCACTGTCTCGCCGGCGGCAGGAGCGATCGGGTTCGCGCCCTTTGTTATGCTCGATATGTGAGGCTCCAGGATATTGAGCGTAACGGTTTCGCTGGCCAGGGCCAGCTGCGCGGCTCCGCCTGGGGAGTTGGCGTAAGTGTAGGAGGCCGTGTTGTCCACCGCAACGCCCTGCTGGGCGGTGAGTACGTTGCGCACGCGGGCGCTCACCTCGATCACCACCTGCTGGCCCTCCGGGATCTGGGCGACGCCAAAGCTCAGGTCGGGAGCGGTACTGCTGTCCGTCACCGCCGGCCCGCCGTACTGGGTCATACCCAGGTACTCGAGGTTCTCATCGAGGGTATCGGTGATCACGACGTCGTACACCGGGTGGTCGCTCGGCGTTCCGGGCACTTTGATCTCGTACGCCACCTCCTGGCCTATCGTCGCCTCCGGATCTGTCGGCGAGACCAGCGTCTTGGTCGGGGGCGCTGCTGGAGACCAGGTGATCACAACACGTGTCGGGTCCTCGTCGCCCTCCACGTCGGGGTCGGCCTGGCCGTTAATGTTCGGGTCATCGCTGTCGGCGATTTTGACGCCGCCCTGGATGAGGTCCGACTGGTTAAGAACCACGAAACCTTCGGTAAGGTCAGGGTCGAGGGTGATATCGAACGCCACCTCTATCGTGCTGCCGGGGGCACCGCTCAGGTCCCTGATGTCAATAATCCCGTTGCCGGTCCGGGAGGTGTCTGCTCCCGCGGGATAGCTCACGAGGGAGAGCGAATCAGGCACGAACGCCGCTGCCGCGTTCAGGTCGTCGTAGAAACTGACATCGATAAACGACCCGTCGATGCTGCGCAGGCTCAGCGTGTAGCGGAGGGTCTCCCCGGGCTCAGCGATGGTGACGAGGTCGCCGGTGGCCGGGTTGGCTACGGTCTTCTCGAAGAAAGAACCCGATAGCGCCACCAGCAGGTCGTGGGCGTCCTGGCAGTCGGCAACGCTCTCCGTGCCGTCGGTGGGGGGGCAGGTGTGGGTTTGCCCGGTAGTTTCGTCCCCGTCATTCGTCCACCGGGCGGCAGCGGCAACGTTGGTGAGCACGGCGCCGCTTTCGCTGTCAGCGTCGATCTTGGTCCGGTAGTCGATGACCAGGTGCTCATCCGGCCCGATAGGACCGGCCGCCTCGAGTAAGATGAGGTTGAGCTCACAGCCTGCGTAGCTGAGCAAATAATCGGTGTTCTGAGTAAGAGGCGCACCCGCGAGCGTCACGCCGGTCACCTCAGGCGTCAGGGTGCACATCCCGCCACTTACCGCGTTTGATGACGCGCTCGGCAGCATGTCGGCGATGTGGACGTTCCAGGCGTCGCCGGCCCAGGTCCCGCTATTGGATACGTCTATCGTGAACTGGGCCCACTCTCCGAGGTTGATCACCGAGGAGGAACCCGTTTTTGTTACCACAAGGGCGGGTTCCACGATGGTCATAGGGTCTGTCACTCCCCATTCACCCGGCAGGGGCTCGTAGAACACGCCGTCGATAAGCCTCCCGAATAGCCACTTTGCGGTGTTGAAGAACTGCGTGCCCGGCGTGTTATTGCCCGTGTCGTCGAGGACGACCGTCAATTCGATGACGATCTGCTCTCCGGCATCGATGAGAGGGATCGGCTCGTAGGAGAGGTTCTTTTCCGTCCAGGCCCCGCCTGGCGCCGCAGAGTCGGTTTCTTGTACAAGCGCGACGGGGGCACCGCTGCCCAGGTAGTAGGCATTGATGCCCACGAAAGTGAGATCCGCGCCCGTCGCGGTGAGGTCGTCCCAGAAAGTGACGGAGTGCAGGTCATTGACCGACGGCCCGCCTCCCAGGTTCATTGCCGGGAGGGTGAGCGTATAGGTGAAAGGCACGCCGATAGCGGCGGTGGTCTGGCCCGCTGGGTTCTTCTTGTCGATCGTCTCTACGGGTATAAAGAGGTCCTGGCAGGCATTATTGGCACCATAATAGGAGCTGTTTGAAAACCATATCCTGTGGGCGATGTTGGAACAGGCCATATTGCCCGTGTAGTAGACGTTGTCGAAGATTATGAGATATATGGAAGGGTCGTTGGTTTGGAAGTTCAGGGTGGAGGTCAGGGGGTTTGACTGCGGAAAGTTCCTGAACGTGCAATCCGTGTCGATGGTGATCTGGACAGGAACAGGATCTGTATCCCCGTCTATCACTCCCAAGTACGGAGGTTCGCTGCAGAACTTCTCCGCGGCCAGCGCCGGCGAAGCCGCCCCCAGAAGCAGGACGATCAGGACCAGCAGCCAGAAGCCGAACATGGGTCCGCATACCGCCAGGACCAGAGGAAGAAGATCGCCGGCTCTTGTCCATCTCATGCGAAGCACTCTTTTTATGCATGTCGCTCGAGTCATTGTCCTCAACACCGGATACCTCTTCGGGTTCGAAACGCGTCACAAAAAAAGCCTGCTCCCAAAAAAGGAAAGCAGGCTGTGTTTTCAAAAAGCCCCTCTGTTTCCGAATTGGTAAACAGAAGCTTTATAAACAAACAGCTCTGCTTCTTCGGCAACCCGGCTGTCCTTTCCAGGAATAAACGACCTCGGCGAGCGTGATACGCTGACCGAAACCGCCCATATCCAACGGACCCGTGGTTTTGTGCCCCCCGGTTTCCCGGGGTTTACCTTTTCGGAAACAGTGAAAATGATCCATTTCAAAGAGCTGTACTTAAACCTGAATCACAAAGAAATCCGGGCTGTCCCGTGTTAGTGAACTACCACGGGCTCACGCCCGTGGCATCATAAAGGCCAAGCTGCGCTTGCCCTCCGTCTTCCGCACTCTGACTTTGGTTCGTTGACCTCGCCAGGTGCAGGAATACTCCGGGTACTTTCATCTACGGGCTCACGC
Source organism: bacterium (assembly GCA_029210965.1). Taxonomy (NCBI): domain Bacteria; species bacterium. The sequence continues at coordinate 27,146 of JARGFZ010000030.1, forward strand.
CCGCAGAATTACGAATGAGCATTAAAGGGTTTTATAAATGCGTCCTTCCATACCTCACCTCAACGCACACCCCGGTGCGCAGGCCCGCTGGACGGGTCTGGCGAACAATACCAGGGGACCTGCTCTCGGGTAGAGGATGACAACCCACCTGCCCCTATTTTCCAGGTAGAGACATTCAATAAGCATGCCATTTTCGACACCCCCGGGGGCTGGAAAACTGACAAATTGTCAGTTTTCCGAAGGCACCTTAAAAACAAGGCATCCAGAAATGCAAAATTGACAGGAAGAAATATAAGAGAAGAAATGTTGGCAGTTTTCGGCTCCGGGCCCTGGGAGGCTTGTACAGACGGGTCTGAAATGTTTTCATAAAACTGACCCGAATTTAGCTCTTTATTAATGTCCCCCGGGGATCATATTCTCTTGCTGGGTGCCATTAATATTGTCAGCAGGTTTTCCCCACTCTTTAAGACCTCCGTGTGGGTGATACGCCAGTATTTGAACTCGATCGTCTTTTTTACCATTCCTTGAGGGCAAATTGTGGGTCGTATCCTGGTTTATTACAAAAGGTCAGAAGGCAGGCTTGTCCCGCCGTAGCTGAAAGCGAAGGAGGAACCTGACCTCATGGTTTAACCCCTCTTCAGCACCTATCCCTTAGCACTGTTTGTATTTGTTATCCCAGCCCTCCCTTAACCTCTCCCTAACCAATTCCATACTGCTCACTTACAAAGGGAAGGAGACCGGCACTTTCCAGATTCCCCAATGGTGCCAGGAAGGTAACCTGAACGACTCCCGGCAGGCGGCCGATCTCAATAGCTCCTGTAATTGTGGCCCGGTTCTTCACTTCCGGAACGCTCATCCCCAAAAGATCGGCCGCTCGCTGCAGCCCGTTCTCAGTGGCTTTATTTAAATCGGCTCCCGTTCCAATAACAGAGATGGGAGCGGATCTCTCCAGGCTGGAGAGGCCCCACTGTTTTGCCAGCGTTTCGGCTTTTGCTCTTTCCCTGGAGTTAATGGGCAAGGCCAGAAAAGGGAGATCCTCGATAAGGGGAAAAAGTACCGGTCCTCGAAGCTCCCGTCCCTTCACCACATCGACCTGCACCGTCAAGACCCCGGCTACGTCCATGGTGTGTCCGGCAATTTCGCCATCGCCCTGGAGCGCGTGCATGTCACCCATGTACACGCCGGCACCGGGCACTTTCACGGGAGCTACCAGGATCGCTCCGGGCCGGACTGCGTCGATGTCCATGTGTCCGTCGGTGCGCAGTTCGAGCTGCTCTTCGGTGATCGCGTAATCATGGGGCGCACCAACAAGAAAAACCCCGAAATCGCCGGCGTTGTGAGAATCGGGCATCTTCACCGCCGGGGTTGTTCCGAGCTGCCCCATGAACGGTCTCATCCGGGATATGACTCCAACGAGATCGTGGGGAGCCATAAGCAGGGCCGAATACTGCCGGCAGTTTTCAGAAAGCTGAGCATGATTCCTGGCATCGCCGGCAATGCGCTCCGCTGTTTTTCCATCCACAGTCACTCCGAGGGATCTCTCATCGTTGAAAACGACGGTATAGCCGTTTTCAAACTGAAATGCCGTTATTACGGTGCCGCAACCGGCACAGCGCACGGCATTCGGGCCCGTGCCTTCTACCCTGGTTTCAGGATTTATGGTACCGCACCCGGGACATTTTTTGGCCACATAGGGGTCACCATGGAAATGTCCTTCGACCATGCGATCCTGCCCGGAGGCAGTGGCCGCAGATGTGACTTTTATCTCCCGGATCCTGATGGCAACAGCATCCCCCGGTTCGGCGTTTTCCACATAAACCGGCCGGGTTACCTCATGACCACCCCTGAGCTGAGGAGTGATCATCGGCCCCCAGCAGCCAGGCATGGTGTTTGCCTCAATGGTACCACCATCCTTTACCGGACCGAGCATCGGCTCGTCAGGGTCCAGAATACCGTTCGTGTACGTTGAAACGACAACCTTTTCATTATTGTCAGCCATGTTTTGACCCCCTGTCCCGTTATTCAGTAAATCCGTGGGTATTTGTGTCAGTTATTTGATTTCCCTACTACTGTTACCTGCTTTTATCGCGGTACCGGCGTGCTGTAGATATGTCTCGTCCCCCGAACCACAGGGGTCAGGGCAGGAATTTAGCAATAGCCCTCCCGTTTAGTTAATTGATAATACCATCTAATCTCACTTTGGTAACCTTTGAGAGCAATGGAGCAATGGGGAGCAATGGGGTCAGGGCGA
>JARGFZ010000031.1 GCA_029210965.1 bacterium
TGGCTCATCAGCTCTTCCAGGATCTGGGGGATGACCTCGGGCCGGTGCTGGCCGTCCCCGTCCATCATGAGGACGATTTCGCCGCCAGCGGCCCGGATGCCCGTTTTCACCGCGGCACCGTTGCCGATATTGTAGGGGTGGGAAACGACCTTCGCCCCGGCGTTCTTTGCGGTTTCCACTGTCCCGTCTGTGGATGCGTCATCAACGACGAGTATCTCGTATTTTTCCCGTCGGTCATCCATGACCTTCCGGATGTCGGCTATCAGGGCCGGCAGGTTCCCTTCCTCGTTGTGGCAGGGAATTATTATTGAAAGAGCAAGAGCCTTCATGACACGGAGACTCGGAGACGCGGGGACACGGAGTAAAGGTCAGACGCGGTGACACGGGGACGCGGAGACACGGAGAAGAACCGACACGGCGACGCGGAGATCCGGTGGCGCGGAGATTCAAAGTTTTTGGATAAATCTACCATTGCTATTCCTTTGTTCTTATTGTCCAGTCGTTGGCCCCTGTCTGTTGCATATTGACCGAATTTCATCTATCGATGTTCTTTAGGTGTAATATACTTTCTAAGGGTTATCGCATATTGAGTAGCATATTTACTCAAAATATTGCATAGATGGCTGACATGTCAAGCAAAGAAATAGATGTTTTGAAGGTGTTGGCAAAAAAACTGAAAGGGCGGTTCTTTTCAACTGGTACATAGGTGAGTTTAAGGTTTTAAAACCCGGGCCGGGGCTTTCGTCCATCTTGTTCAGCCACCAGTATCTTGTTGTCAGTCAGAATATTCAGCTCTGTTCTCACGGAGTTGGTGGACACGTTGAATTCGGCGGCGAGCTCACGCAGGTAAGCTTTCATGGCCGGATTCGGGAAAAGCCTGACCAGGAGGTTCGTTTTCGTCTATGATGTGATGACGCCGCTGAGCATTGTTCCCCCGGACTCTGGAGCTTTCCGCTCATTGTTTCGCCGTGTCTCATGTTAAAGTGAGTAAAAATATTGCTCAAAATTAGATAGTCTTTCGGTACATGTCAAGGGATTTATTGTTCAAATCAGGATAGTTGAAGGCTTTAATTTAAAAGGAGTCTATAGTCATCAGGATCGATTGTATGTAAGATGCCCGAAGGTCTATCGAGCCCCGGTTATCCTGGCTGTGGGCTGAGTTAAGGAGGATGTTCCTGGATGAACTGGGTTCTTCTTTTTCTTTCTTACATATGTGCGTCGCTCATGGTCGGCGGTCAGTGGATGTGGAAAATAGGTGTGAGCGGGGAAAGTCAGGCTGTTGCCAACACAGGAGTGAAGTGGTGGATGGATCTGCTGCGTTCGCCCTGGATATGGTCAGGTTTGTTTTTCTATATCCTGGCCACACTGTTCTGGATCTACCTGCTTAAAGAGTATCGGCTGGGGATCGTTTATCCATTGATCATTGCTCTCGCGCTGCTCAATTCGACTGTTGTCGCGAAATTCTTCCTTGCAGAACCGTTTACAGTCTACAATTCCCTGGGTCTTTTTCTGCTGCTGGGTGCTGTTGTCCTTCTGACGGGAGGATCCTGATCAGTCGATCACGACAAAATTCCTGGTATTGTCTCTGAAGTGTTCCCAGCTGTTACCCTTATCAGCGCCGTGATCAACGATATGTTTTGAACAAAGCTGCGCTATCTCCAGGCAGTCACACATCCCGATATAGGAATAGGCACCCTGTCGTCCGATCGTGAACAGGTTGGAGATGGAGTCAAGTTCCTTAAGGAGTTCATCCACAGTCCTTCGAAAACCTTTGAAATAAACGGGATAGGCGTGATCACGGGTCACGATCAAAGGTTCGTCCAGAAGTTCGTCAGGAGAGGCCAGTCCAGCCCTGGTAAGATGGTCGATCACACGATCCGGATCGGGGTCCGGTTTGTAGTCTGCATCGAACGGTTCTTCAGCCGTCAGCACCGTGAAATCCGGTGGTACGGTATTTCCGCTGAAAGATTTCTGCTCTGAAACTCGTGTGAATGTGAACTCCCCCTCCGGGAAGAAGATCCATTGATCATCCATGACGCGCGGTTTATCGATACCGAGATAATACAGCCGGAGGGACCTGTATTTAAGGTTCGAAGCAAGAGAAACTGCTTCCCGGGCCAGGGGACTGATATTGTTGGCGAGGACTTCAAGAGGGATAGTGCTTATAACGGCGTCTGTCGCGTCCAGATCCCATGATTCCCCGTTGTCGGCGATAACCTTTTTAACAGTGCCGTTTTCCACGGCCAGCTCTGCCAGGGAAACACCCTTTTTAATGATCCCGCCCCTGGTTTCGATGGCCCCAGCGAGGGATTCTATGAGACCCTGGCACCCGCTGTTGGGGTAGAGGAAGGTATCTGCGTGAGTTGGAGCGTCATCCGAATCCCTGAAAATAAGGTTTTTGACCAGCGTCAGCAGGTTGGGAATAGCTACACGGGATGATGCCAGATCCTCGTCAAGCTCCGTTGGTTCTCCCCAGATCTTCCCGGCGTACTGCTTAAAAACCATCTCATATAAAGCCTTGCCGAACCTTTTTTTGAGAAAAGATTCGTAGGATCTCTGACTTTCTGATCCACCTGAAAAACTGGCCAGGCCGTAATCGAGGATGATCCTGGCGAACTTCCATGGAGGAAGTGCCTTGATAAGTTCCATAGTGGCAAGGGGATAGTTCAATTGCCGATTCCTCAAGGTGATCTTGCTTATCTTCTGAACCTGGTTCATCTCGGTGCCGGGAAGTAGCCTTTCGAGATCGTCGAGGACCGACTTGTTGAGAGAGAACAGTTTATGAGGGCCAAGATCCAGTTGCGCACCCTTCCACGGCACCGTACCTGACAGCCCACCGAGCTGTTTATCTTTTTCGAGGATAACAACCTGGTAGCCCTCTTCCGCGAGTTTCCAACCGGTAGAAAGGCCAGTGAGGCCGGCACCGATTATAGTAGCTTTGTTAGCCATCCATCTTTTCCTTCCTGGCGATAGTAAGTGTCTGGGACGCATAATAGGGGACCGGGATCCTGCTCATTCGCAGGATATTCAGAAGTTTGACGCCGGCCCTGGAAACGGTTTGATTATAAAGGCCGACCATTTTCATGAGATGACCGAATTCAAGGACCTGGATATAGGGCCGGTCCGTAACAGTCTGAAATCCTGCTGTCCGCAGCATCCGATGGAGTGTCTTTTTAGTGAAGTAGAAAATGTGTACGCTGAGAAGAAACCACCAGTGACGCCCTGCCAGACGGGCCAGCGGATCTCCAAAATCAGGAAAGTTTACAAGCAAAATGCCGTCTGGTTTCAGGATGCGCCAGGTTTCTTCCAGTTCTGATCTGGGATCCGGAACGTGTTCCAGTACGTCCCACATGGTGACTGCGTCAAAGGTGTTGTCCGGGAAATTGGCCTCTTTTAAGGTTCCGGTCTTTATATTCACACCCAGGTTGTCCCTCCCCCACTGAGCCATCCAGGTTGACGGTTCAATACCGACAGCCTCCCAGCCCGATTCCTCAGCTGCCTTGAGAAATGTCCCGGCGGCAGTACCGATATCCAGCAGGCGGCCTGGTGGTTTGTTGAAACGGTGGAGGAACTTTATGGTTCTGCGAAATGTGTTCAGGCGGGTCTCGAACTGGGAAACGTAAAGTTCATCCGGTGTCGTCGCATACGAATCCACAATGCTGTCCGCGTTCGGTCTCGGTGATACATAGACAAGTTCGCAGTCGCGGCATTTTACTATACGCTGGGAGCCACGTATTCCTCCGGATGCTGACAGGGGAGAGGGCTCGTCTTCCCTGTCTGTGGCAGGTTCTATTATAACTTTCTGCTCCCGTGAACCGCACAGGTTACATGGAACCTGTTCCGCCATTTCATTGCTGCTTATCTCGATAGACAAATTAACCTCCAGTAGTTCAGTTTTACCTAGATGTGAATCCTCATGAACGGTAAGGTTTTCATCAGGTTCATGTGAACAAAACGGTACAAGTTCATCTCCGCTTTCGTCTCAAACCTGCGTGTGAACGTTCTTAAGCCCATGGACATAAACTCAAGGGGGTCCTTTTTAGCCTTTGTCCTGAAATAGGTCCTGTACAATCGACTGCGCCACTTGCTCAACAACCTGTAGTCAGTTCTCCAGGTAGGTGAAAAGGTTCTCTGGGAAAGCAGCCGTTCGCCCGGGATCTGGTCGTCGATAGGCGTTCCCGGCATGGGTGTCACTATGAAGATGGCCACTTCATCCAGACCGGAACCCACCAGGTCGGAGATGTAGCTGCCCGTTAGTTCCCTGTCTTTATCTGTTTCACCCGGATATCCAAGGATAAAACACGCCTGGCTCCTGATACCTGCTATTTTCATGGCTGTTACAAGCTCAAGGGCTTTTTCATGGGGGAATTTTTTCCCCATTTTCTTCAGAAGCTCGCCCGAGCCCGATTCCGGTGAAAATGAGAGATAAGTAAGTCCTCCTTCTCTCAGGGTCTGAATATCACTCGTCTCAAACTTGTCTATCTTTGTCCCGCTTGGCCATTTCCACGTATAGCTGAAGTCTCGTTCCGTCAGAAGTTCAGAAACCTTAACAACGCGACCCTTGTCCACACCCGGATTGACGTCTTCCCAGTGAAATTCAGACACATCCAGGGAGTTTTCCCAATGGTGCATCTCTGTGACTATCCTCTGTGGAGTTTGTGCCCGCCATCTCTTCGATGTCATGGCAGGTATGCTGCAGAATCGGCACTGGAATGGACATCCGCGGCTGGTCAGAAGGGCAAGATATTTACCGCCTGCAGGACCGTGTGCGTAACGAAGATTCCAGTAGTTGGAGACAGGAAAGAGATCCCAGGCAAGAAAAGGTAGATTGTCCAGGTCATCAACCTCAATGTGGTCTGAGCTGGCAATCACCGCATTGCTATTATTGCCTGTGATTATTCCTGGTATATCGCCCGGTTGTCGATGGGATAGAACGGAACGAAGGACCTCGGCGGCATGTACCTCCGGCTCACCGGTCATGATGAAATCAACGCCACACTCCATAAATGATTCTGCGGCGTGCACGAGAGAATAGGAAATTACGGCCTGGGTGTTCTCGAAAACGCCGATGACAGTTGACGGGTATTCTTTTTTCAATCCCTTGATGAGTGCTCTGATCATCCCATGGATGTGGATGGAGGCAGAGTAGATAAGGACGATCCGCGCATCGCTGCCAACCATCTGGATGATCCTGTCCACCTTCAAACCCTGTGCCCAGGAGTCTCCAAAACGGTAAAATCTGAAGGGATCTTCGCCGAAGGCATCAAGAACTGTCGGTGCAAGATCTGATTCTCTGAGCACTGCGGCAAGACTGGCCATGCCATGGGGCATGTAGACGATACCGCTGCCCAGCAGATCACCTTTCTGGATTACGTTTGGCGGATTTATAAGGACTATTTTTGCCATGGTCCCAACGTGGGGCGGGGACTGTTCACAACATCGAGGAGCAAAGCCTGAAGGAGTGACTGGTATCCCAGAATAATTGGTAGGGCAGCCGTAATGACAGTTCCCGCCGGAGCAGGAATTTCCAGTCTCCAGTAGTAAATGAGCTTAACGATACCGAATCCGGTTCCAAAGCCGGTCAGGAAAAGTCCCATTATCAGGAGGACTATAACCGGTGAAAAATCCCTGAGCAGATACCTTTGAAAGATCCTGTAAAAAAACCCCTTAAGCAGAAAAACCGGGAATGTGATGAGGATATCCATGATCTTGAGGTTGGACTGTTCATCCCCATAACGCGCAGGCATCGGTATATCTATGGCAGGGATACTGTGGATGTTCAGGTTGATCAACATGCTGTTTTCAAAGAAATATCGTTTCGCCAGCTTTGCCGTGTCCAAAACGGCATAGCTTTCACTTGTAACGGCCAGAAAACCGTTCTGCGGGTCAAATATGTGCCAATAACCGGAAGCCATCTTGGTGAGAAAGGTCAGTATGATATTGCCGATTTTTCTAACGAACGGCATGGAATACAGTTCGGCTATATGGAGGAACCGGTTTCCTTTGGCATACTTGGCTCCACTGTCTATGATCGCATCGATCAGGCTGGAGATCCCTTGTGGGTCCATTTGTCCGTCCCCATCGAACTTGATGAGGATATCCATACCTTCCTCAAGACATCTGTTCCAGCCGCTAACCACGGCGCCGCCGACACCCTGGTTATGATCATGATCAAGTGGCCGGATCTTCCCGGATGCATATTCAGTAAGGATCTCGCCCGTTCGGTCCGTGGATCTGTCGTTTACGGGGAATGTCAGGTCCACAAAATCAGGGATACCTTCAAGGACCTGGGCGATCTGACCTTCGACATTGTAGCAGGGGATTGCAACCCCGATTTTATGTCCTCTGTACATAACCGGGTTATCCTCTTTTCTTCCTTTTTTTCCCCGCCCCGCTTTTGGTTTGTTCGGAGAGTTGCTCCGGGGCGCCGGCATTGTTAATGTTGCCGGCCGGCTTCCATCGTGATGAAAGAGTCACTAAAGTCCACATTGCCGTGAAAATAAGGAACGGTCGAAGTGGAATGGAGTGCCTGGGCAGGCCGACTGTTACCATATGCAGAACGGTTGTGGAAAGGAGGAATGCGTAAACATAATTCATCAGTTGGTCAGGTTGTCTGTAGGTTTTTCTCCAAAAGTAGATGATTATGGAGCCCAGGCTCAACAGGATAAGAGGTATATAAAGAATTTTCCATACCCTGTAAGTGGATTTTAGGAGCACAGAATCCTTATAGGGTGTGTAAACTACCGGGTAAACATAAATATCTCCCTGTCCAACCTGGATGTCCCACGACCAGAGCATACGAACCTTGCCATAGGTATACCACCAAAGATACTCCAGGGGATCCTCCGCCAGGCGTCTGGAAAATTCATCTATAATACTACCGTAACTGCTGGTAATTTCCTCCCACCTCGGATCATCTCTGTAGGGATATCCTTTCAATCGAGGGTTTTTGTAAGTGAGGTCAGGGTAAAGGCCCATTCCTAGAGTTACATTGACTGTACTGCTCGAACCGTTGCCGGTGCTTCCGGGAAGGTTCATGTTCCTGATCACCCACGGCGAATAGAGAAGGGCGAATCCGAGGGCAAAGGCGCCCAGCGCCGTTACGACCTTTCTTTGTTGTCGGGAATGGTCCAGGGCATATACAAGGAAAATGGCCGGTACCGTGAGCAGAAAAACAGGCCGGATCATTAAACACATGGCTGACAAAAGGCCGGTGATAAAATAAACAGGCCACCTGTCAAACTTGAATGAAATGCGGATGGCCGCAAACAGCATCACAATCAGAAGGATATAGGGGGTTTCTGAAAGGATGTACCCGGCCATGGATATTATGTGCGGCGCCGCTCCAAGGAGGAGCCCCGATACGACAGCCGGGATCTTACCCCATTCCATCCGTACGAGAAAATAAAAGAGTACCACTGTAAGCAAGCTCAACCAGGCGTTCATCAAAAGGATATTTTGCACCAGATCGTTTGTTGTTTTGGCACTGGAAATGAAGGGAGCGAGAATGATCGGGTATAAAGGCGGGACGTGATCATCAGGTGCAGGGTCAGCCGTCGTTTCTCCTGAAAATACACCGTGTTTTACAAGGTTCCAGCTGTGTAGAACGTAGGTGCGCGCATCTGCTCGAATAGGAGTGTCGACAATTACTTTGGATACATACTGAAAGCGCAGGAAACCCGAGAGAAGAACGACCAGAATAAATGCTATGATTTCAACCTTGTGTTGTTTAATGAATTCAAGAAGTTGTATCGGTAAAGGAGTGTTTATTGAAGGAGTGCTGTCAGGACTACTGTTCATGGAACGGTTATTTGCTCGATCAGCTTTGATCATGTTCCACCTCCGTCCTGTCCATCCTCAACTGGCTGATCTGCTCTGATACCAGGCCCAGCATGAAGATGATGACGGAGGACATGATCAGGAGCATGGACATGTTGGTGAACCGGTGGCTGGTGAAAAAGGTGTAAAGATAGTTGGCAAGACCGGCCAGGAAGAGAGTTCCGCTCATGGGCAGGAACACCCTGAAGGGGGAGTAGACCGTGGCGATCTTCGTGATGATGAGGAAGAACCTCGCGCCGTCGGAAAAGATCCGTATCTTGCTCTTGCTGCCCTTGCCCCTGGGAGGGGCTTCGATGGAAATGTACTTCAGGCTCAGGCCTGACCTCAGATAGGCCATGGTCATGGTGGTGGGGTAGGAGAAGGTGTTGGGCAGCAGGTAAAGGTAGCGCAAGGCGGTCTTGCGCCTGGTGGCCCGGAAACCGGACGTGAGATCCTGGATGCGGAACTTGGTGACGTAAGAGGCCAGCCAGTTGTAGATGGTGTTGGCCGCCAGGCGGTGAACGCCGGCGTGGCTTTTTGCGGTCCGGGCTCCCACTACAAGATCATGGCTCATCAGCTCTTCCAGGATCTGGGGGATGACCTCGGGCCGGTGCTGGCCGTCCCCGTCCATCATGAGGACGATATCCCCCGTAGCAGCCCGGATGCCGCTTTTAACAGCGGCCCCGTTTCCCAGGTTGTAAGGGTGGGAGACGACCCTGGCACCCGCAACTCTTGCCACATCCGCAGTTTCGTCGGTGGATGCATCGTCCACGATAAGGACCTCATAGGATTCAGGACGTGCATTCATGACGTTATTAATGTCCTGAATGAGCGATGGCAGGTTCCCGGCTTCGTTGTGGCAGGGGATGATTATGCTTAAATCCATAAGTTCCTTTGTGTTCGGGCTATTTAAAGGGCTAAACGGTTATTTGTTGCACTGTTGCGGGAGCATTTTTACAGAATGTGAGAATTACTGCAAGAACGATAGTTTTATCTTTAAAAGCGATAAAAAGCTGTAACGCAGAGGACCGCAGGAAGCGCCGCCTTCCAGGCGCTGCCGCAGAGGGCCGCGGTTAAACCAATAATCAAAGAAGGAGTAGATCTAACAGCGAAACTCTGCGGGACGTGCGGCCTACCAGTGAGCCGCCTCTGCGTAACTCCGCGTCAAGGCTCTTGGGGGGGTAGAGCTGTAACGCAGAGGACCGCAGGGACGCAATCTTACATGCGTTATCGCTGAAGGCCGCTGTTAAGCCTTAAATCTTGGTTTAGATCTGACTGCGCAATCTTATACCTGCGTTTTGGTAAAAATATTGCAACTGTAAAAAATCATGAGCGATCAAGCAAACTATACGAGGGAGCAATACAATCACTTCAGCGGCAAGGTCTTAGAGGCTGCCTTCAAGGTCCATTCTAAACTTGGTCCTGGTTTGCTGGAAAGAGCCTATGAATCATGTTTGGAATACGAATCTACACGAAGCTCAGTTGTTGACCTATCTCAAGCTAAGTGGCTTTAAGCTAGGATTACTCATTAATTACAACGTGTTACGTCTTAATGATGGGATAAAAAGGTTCGTTAACGAATTTTGACTGTGAAACCCACTGTCAAAGATTTTGATTGCCCAAATTGTTGTAACGCCCGGGGTCTCGGTTTTAACCCCTTGTGTTGCTTGGGTTTAACAGCGGATCTCTGCGATATGTGCGGCCTACCAGTGAGCCGTTTCTGCGTAACTCTGCGTTAGGGCTTTTATCCCAGCTAGAAAAGAATGCCCTTCTCTTCCATCTCCTTTACGATCACCTTCGCTGCCTCTTCCAGATCGTCAGATTCCAGGAAGCTTAGGTCTGTATTCTCGGGAAGTTCCCCCTTTTCGAAGGCCATGTGCACCGTCACAACATTGTGGGGATGGACCAGTTCCCTAATGGGCTGGTGGTCGGCTAGGGCGAAGGTGTTGGTGGTGGAGACCACGATCTGTCCTGAACGCAGCAGGATCTGTGTCACCTCGCTGAACCTCCTTACCAGCTCCATCTTGTCCGACTCGGGCAGGTCCCGGCCCAGGCTCAGCTGGATGTTTTTCGCGTCCAGCAGGTAGACGTTCTTCCCGCTGGAAAACAGCCGTCGCTCCAGGATCCGGCCCAGGCGGGCTTTCCCGGTGCCCTGCTCCCCGGTGAAGAGGATGAGGCCGGGGTTGTGTCCGCTCCGGCTGATCCGCTCGTTGAGCTTCACCTCTCCCTTTCGCCACAAAAACTCCCGAAGCCTTGCCTCCTCGCGGAACTCCCGCAGTTCATCCTCCAGGGGCTCCATGATGATCCCGCCCCCGCTGACATCGTACCCCTCCACGATGACGAACCGGCCGGTGGCCTCGATGTCCGAGTAGCGGTCAAAGGCTATTGGGTGTTTCGTCCGAATGGTGACCTCAGCAACTCCGTAGCGGGGGATCTCACCTGTGGAGCTGGTGGTACCCAGAGTCTCCGCGTCAATGGTGTTGTGGATGGTGACAACGTTCATCTCCATCTCCCGGGTGGCCAGGCGCAGGTAATAACTCTGACCCTCCTTCAGGGGGTTCATGCCCATCCAGAACACGTTGGCCCTGAACAGGGAGGACACATCCGGCGCGCCCTCGGCCAGGGAGGCGATCTCCCCCCGCTCGATGAAGATCTGTTCGTCCAGGGTAACCCCGGTAGACCAGCCCGCGGACACGGATTGCGGGGGGACGGAGACGTTAAAGGTCTCGATGGTCCGAACCACGGCGGTCTTGTTTGAAGGTGAGAACACCAGGCGGTCACCTATGCTCAGGGTACCAGCGGCGATGCGCCCGGCGATGATCCTGCGTTCATCAAACTTGTAGATGTCCTGGACCGGGAACCGCAGAGGCTGGTTAGCCGGAGGCGGGAGTATCTCAAACTTCTCCAGCGCCTCGAGAACAGTCGTGCCCTCGTACCACGGCATCTTCCCTGAGCGCTCGACGACATTGTCCCCCTCCCTGGCTGAAGCGGGGATAAAATACGTCGCGTGAATATCCAGTTCTCTCAGATAATCGCTGAACTGATCTTCTATCTTTCTAAATACGGATTCATCGTATTTGGAAAGATCCATCTTGTTGACCACCACCGCCACCTGGCGGATGCCCAGGAGGCTGAGCATGTATCCGTGCTGCCTGGACTGCTGGCGGATCCCCTCGGCGGCATCGATGACGAGGATCGCGGCGTCGGCCCGGGCCGCGCCGGATATCATGTTCTTTAAAAACTCCTTGTGACCCGGAGCGTCGATGATGATGTATTCCCGGTTCTTCCAGTTAAAGAAGGTCCGGGCCGTGTCGATAGTGATCCCCTGCTCCTGCTCCTCGATGAAGGCGTCGAACAGGAAGGCATATTCGAAGATCTTGCCCTGCTTTTCGCAGATATCCTTCACCTTCTCCACATGTCCATCGGGGATGGAGCCGGTGTCAGCATAGATCCTCCCCAGCAGGGTGGACTTGCCGTGGTCCACGTGGCCGACGAACACCACCTGGAAGTTCTCTTTGTGATCACTTTCCTGAGTCTGTGTGGGATTCTTTGTCGTTGTCATTACATGTACCCGTCTTTTCGGAGGATCTCCATGCCGCGGTTGGCATCCTGGGCCCGTCCCGACCTTTCGGGGATCTTGGTGGCCCTGAGTTCAGCGATGATCTCGGGAATGGTGGTGGCAGTGGAGTCGATCTTGCTGGTGCATGGAGCGCAGCCAAGGCTGCGGTACCGTTTCCCGTCGCCCTGGTCGAAATAAAGGTCTACAACTTTGACATGCTCCCTGTCGATATACTCCCAGACGTTGATCTCGGTCCAGTCAAGGAGGGGATGGACCCGGACGTGGGTTCCCGGGGCGAAGCGGGTCTTGAACTGGTCCCAAAGCTCCGGCGGCTGCTCCCTGAACTCCCAGTCGTTGTACTCGTCCCTGGCGGAGAAATACCTCTCCTTGGCCCGGGTGCCCTCTTCGTCGGCACGGACCCCTGCGATGATCCCCTCGTAGGCCCCTTCTTTCAGCGCTATTTCCAGCCCCTCCGTTTTGAGGGCTGTACAGCACTCGATGCGGCCCCGGTCAGGGTGCATCCCCTCGGCGAGGGCTTTATCGTTGGAGGCGACGACGAGCTTAAGGTTCAGTTCCTTTGCAAGGTTGTCTCTCCACTCGATCATCTCGGGGATCTTGTAGGTCGTGTCGATGTGGATCAGGGGAAAGGGAACGTGGCCGTAAAACGCCTTGCGTGCAAGCCACAGCAGGACCGTGGAGTCCTTCCCGATGGACCACAGCATGCCGAGGTTGCCGAAGTTCTTATAGGCCTCCCGGAGGATGTAGATGGATTGATTTTCCAGGCGTTCGAGATGATCCATTATTTCTCCTGTTGGTCGGTGTCCAGGTGTCAAGGTGTCTAAGTGTCAGCGTATCTAAGTATCCACGTATCTACGTGTCTAGGTAAATTCTTTGTCATTTGATTGATAAAATGTCTCTTCCTCTTTAACAAGCCACTGATCAGCTTGATTTGTCATTTTGACCAACTGTCCTATAATTCCCCTGTAATTGCTTTCGAGTTGAACCCGTTTCTCGCGATGCAAATAATTACACCGTTCTGCCATTTCCAGCCAGACAATCGTCTCGGCTGCTTCGCTGATTGAGTCGCTTAATTTGGCGACAAAGGCAGCTCTATATAGGCGCTTCATCCACGCCTCTGCTATATTGGAGCAAACTGAACTTGAGGAATGACGAATCTGACTCACCATTGAATACCTTTCCTCGGGTGGAAAGGCTTTAGTAGTTTTATATATATCCGCTGCCGCTTCAATAGCGTTTTTATAGACTTTTAATTCTGAAAAGTCCTGAACAAATTTTGTCATTTAATGGCACCAACCAGATGTGATAAATAAGGTAGTTACCTGGTTACGTAGACACGTAGATACCTGGTTACCTAGATACAGTATTTATAATTCCCGATGCCTGCAACAGCGCAATAACCCGATTAACACACTCCTCCACACCAAGTTCCTCCGTATCCAGGACAAGTTCCGGAGCAAGCGGTTCCTCATAGGGGCTGTCGATACCGGTGAAATCGCTGATCTTTCCCTCCCTCGCTTTAGCGTAAAGTCCTTTGGGGTCTCTCTTCTCACAAAGCTCCAGAGAGCACTTCGCGAAAACCTCGAAAAACTGGCCAGGCCGGAGAAGGGAACGCACCCGGTCCCTGTCCTCCCGGAAGGGGGAGATGAAGGCGGTGATGACAACGACTCCAGCATCCACGAACAGCTTTGTCACCTCGCCGATGCGGCGGATGTTCTCCTTGCGGTCCTCATGGGAAAAACCCAGATCGCCGTTGAGACCGTGCCGGATATTGTCCCCGTCCAGGACGTAGGTGTGAACGCCTCGCTCCATCAGGGCCCGCTCCACCTCGGCTGCGATGGTGGATTTCCCGGATCCGGACATACCTGTCAGCCAGATCACGCACGAGCCGTGACCGAAAGCTTTTTTACGGTCTGCTTTCGTGACGAGGCTGTCGTGAATTGTAAGGTTATGCTTACTCATAATTTAGGTTCCAGCTGTTCGTCATTTATTGAAAGAACTTGGGATGACTTAATTGTTGTCACTCCGGGCAAGGACCCGGAGTCCAGTCGATCCAGCCGTCACTCCGGACGAAGTGTAACGGAGGTCCGGAGTCCAGTCGTATTTATCACTACAGTCAAAGCAGCGATTCATAAAGATCTTTCCACTCAGGGTTGTGTTCCTCAATCAAATTAATCTTCCACTCTCTTTTCCACTTCTTAATTACTTTTTCACGTTTAATAGCTGCTGTCATGTCAATGTGCTGTTCATATCATACTAACAGGTGAACACTGTATCTTTTGGAAAACCCTTCAACCAGATCGTTTTTGTGCTCCCAGACTCTTTTTATGATGTCGGAGGTGACACTCAGGTACAAAGTGCCGTCTCTCTTGCTCGCAAGGAGATAAACGCAGGGCTGTTTTCCCAAGGTACAATCCTTATATTTGATTCCGGACAATCCCGCAATTGGCGTTGATTGAAAGGACCCGGAATGACAACAACGCCGTGTCACCGCCTGCCCTGAGCCTGGTCGAAGGGCGTCACCGAGTCTCCGCGTCCAATGGTTTATTCCTGCCACCTTGACACTTAGACACCGCCCTTCCCGGAATGACAACTATTCAAAAATGCCAAATCCGCGGAATAACAAACAGCGCCACGATCATAATAATGATGTTCAGCGGCAACCCTACCTTTACAAAATCACGGAACCGATAGCCGCCGGGTCCGTAGACGATCATGTTGGTCTGATACCCGAAGGGAGTCGAAAAGGCCGCCGACGCCCCCACGGCAACGGCGATGACGAAGGGCATGGGATCGGCGTTGACCTGGGTCGCGGCTGAGATCGCTATGGGAAACGCAAGGGCAGCCGCCGCATTATTGGTGATAACCTCCGTCAGCATGGATGTTACCAGATAGATGGCACCCAGAACACCAAGGGGGCCCATTACCTGAACGGCTCCAATAATGGATTGAGCGATGTAGGTTGCCGCGCCGGTCTTGTCCAGCGCCTTGCTGATGCCGAAGGCGCAGGCGATGACGATGAGAACGTTCATCTCGATGGATCTTCGGGCTTCGGTGGGAGTGACGGTTCGAGTCAGCAGCAGGACTGACGCGGCCAGAATAGCTGCCTTGAAGATGGAAAGAATGCCCAATCCCGCCAGGAGGATCATCCCTGCCAGACTGATAACGGCCACCGTGGATTTGAAACGGTCTACGACTGGAACGTCGGATACCTTGGAGAGCATGTAAAACTCCCTGGAACGGTTCCAGGTTTTGAGGAAATCGTCACCGCCCAGAATAAGAAGGGTGTCTCCCGGCTTCAGGACGATGTCGCCGATCTTCGCGCTGATCCGCACACCGTTGCGGTGAACGGCCAGGACGACGGCGTTGTAGCGGGCTCGAAAGTTTCCTTCCTTGATGGTCCGGCCAAGCATGGGGGATGCCCGTGAGACCACCGCTTCGATGATCCGCCCCTGTCCACTCTGTCTCAGGTCGTGGTAAAGGCGCGGTTCGTCCAGGGGAATGAGCTGGTCGATCTTCTGGAGCTGGAGAATGGAGTTAACGAGGCCGGTGAAGACAAGGCCGTCACCCAGCCGGATCCTGTCGGTGGGTTTGACCGGGCCGATGGATTCACCGCTGCGCACGATCTCCGCAAGAAATAGTCCCTGGAGGTTTCTTAACCCGGCCTCGGCCACCTTTTGATCGATCAGGGGACACCCTTCCCGAACCTCCATTGTCACCATATATTCCCGCCCGCTTTCCATGAGGTTCTCCACCGGGTCGCTGTGGTCAGGAAGCAGGCGGTGACCTATTAATACGAGGTAAAGGGTTCCCACAATAGCTATTGGCAGTCCCACCCAGGCCAGTTCGAAAAGGGTGAGGGAGCGATCCAGTTCCTGCTGGAGAAGGCCGTTGACCACCAGGTTCGTGGATGTGCCGATGAGGGTGCAGACCCCGCCAAAAATTGAAGCGTAGGACAGGGGGATCAGAAACTTGGAGGGAGACAATCCTCTCGCTTTGGCCCAGTCTCTTACTGCGGGTGTGAACATGGCCACAATGGGGGTGTTGTTGAGGAATGCTGACATGGCAGAAACCGGAATGGCCATGCGCAGAAGGGAGCGCCGGAGACCGTGCCCCTTCCCCATGACGCGTCCCGCGAACACCTCCAGGATGCCCGAAGATTGTGCCGCATAGGCAACGATGAAGAGGATCCCCACTGTGAGCATGCCCTGATTTGAAAAACCGATAAAAGCTTCCTGGGGGGTGAGTATGCCGGTGAGGAACAGTATTGCCAGGCTGACGAACAGGATAACATCGGGAGCCAGGACCTCTAACGCAAGGGCCACCAGCATTCCGAGAACGACTATTATGGTGAAAATGCCGGCTCCGGTCACTATCAGCTGCCCCTGGTTGTCTTCGAATTACCTTTGGCCACGACCCCATCTCTCTCCGCGGGGGAACAATAGACTGCCCAAAGGCAGACATCAGGTTGGTATATTACTGCTAATTGCCTTTGAATTGTAGCATTTTCCGGGATCAGTGGAGAACTTAAACAAAGTATCCAGGTATTGCAGTATCTAAGTAAAAATGATTCGCCTGCCACGGCGAAGTCCTGAGCTTACCGAAGGACGAAGACGGGTCACTCCGGGCCGACCAATAGTCCCCTTCCTTATTCTTCCTCCCCCTATTGAGGGGGGAGGATTGAGGTGGGGGTGAAAGAGAAGGACCCGGAGTCCAGTCGTATCTATCATGACAACGCCACCCGTCTTTGCTTTGGGGCGTCGCATTCAGCTTCCGTCGTCGCCTACGGCTGTGACGTGACACGATACCCTCACAAGCCGAACTACGCCGCGGCAAGCTGGATTCCGGACAACCCCGCCGTGGGCGTGCTTTCCGGAATGACTACAACGCCGCGTCACCTCGCCTCATTATTTACCTGACTTCCAAGAATTATTGACATACAAGACATGAATAGGCTAGAAAGTATGGGTTTGTAAAAGGGTATTCGGTGAGCCGAACTGACAAGGAGGGGAGCATTGTCTGTAAGAACATCCATCAATTTAGTTGTCATGTCGATCGTCATTGTTTCCATGGTGGTTCTGACCGGTTGCGCAACGACCACTACCACCACTACAACTGAACTGACTGAAGCCACGCAGTATCCCAAGGCGCCAGATCCCGGGTTTACTCACATGGACGGGTCCACTACCACCCTTGCGGACTATGAGGGTAAATCGGTGTTGGTCGTGAATTTCTGGGGCCTGAGGTGCCAGAACTGCATTGAGGAGATGCCCTTCCTTGAAAGGCTATATAACAAGTATGGAAGTAAAGGGCTGGTGATCCTGGGGGTGAACACAGACGGTGTTGATGAAAAACTTCTCCCCAAGTTCATGCCCCAGCTTCCAGTCAAGGTCAGTTATCCTATTGTCGTAGATCCGGCATTTGCCCTCGCGGACGCTTATCAGATGATGGCGGCACCACTGACCATCCTCATCGCCAAGGATGGGACAGTGAGGTTTCGCCATGAGGGGTACGAGCCGGACATTGAGGGCGAGTACATCAGTATCATAGAAAAACTGCTTTCAGAGTAGCCTGGAAAGCCTGAAGGAGTAATTGCCTCCAGGCTTTTATTTTGTCTGAGTTTTTTTAGATTCAAGAGGGCCGCCGCTTAAATCATGCGCACGATCTTTCTCTCCATCAGCCTGCTTTTTTTTGCCGCTGTCCCCGGTTTTTGTTCAGATGTGGTGAAGCCGCAGGAAACCAGAGATTCATCTTCCAACGGATATGTCAGTAAACCTGTCGCGGCCTTTGAGACTGTAACGACAAAGGGCGATCTTCTGTCCTCCCAGGCCCATGGAGCCAGGGCCCTTTTGATCAGCCTGTGGGGACTTAATTGCGGATCGTGCCTGGATGAAATGAAGGTCCTCGAGCCTTTCTACAGGGAGTTCAAGGACCAGGGTCTGAAGATCTGGGCGGTCAATACGGAAGATATCGGTGGGAAGGAGATTGAAGAGGGACTTCGTAACAAGGGGATTGAGGTCAGTTACGATCTGATCCCTGATCCGGGGCTGGAAATAACGAAACTTTTCACAAGCTGGTTCATTCCTGTAACTCTCATCGTTGACAGTGAAGGGATCGTACAATATTATAAAGTCGGATTTAATGAAGCTGATGTCGAAAAAATAAAGGCGATGGTGGGGTCTTTCCTTGTTCGGTAACTCCGCCTTTTATTATGTGATCCCCGGATGTATTACTTTTCACAAGCAAGGAAGCAGGAAGATATGATTCGTTTCCAAAATAAAAAAACTGTCAACCGGATTATCCTGAAGTTGTTCATTTCCTTGACGTTCTCAGTGTCTTTTTTGATCCCATCATTGATCCCGGTAAACGTACTCGCGGATGGCCCCGCGGTTAATGCCAAGGCCGGGAAGGTTGTGGCCGGTTTCACCATAAAGCCCGAAGGACCGGATGGGAACCGTTACCTGGGTTCGGAAGGGTGCATTCCGTGTCACGAGAGTGAGTACAAGGGGTGGACCAAGACCTTTCACAGCACCGCTGTGCAGGATGCCAAGGCAGATCCCGATGCCATTCTGGCCGATTTTTCCCAGGGAGAGCTGCCTTTCACCAGAGAAGAGATCCATTACACCATCGGGTCCCACTGGGACCAGCGCTATATGAAACAGATCGAGGGTGAATATTACGTTCTCCCCCGGCTGTGGTCTGTCCAGTCCAAGGAGTGGAGACCCTATTCGGTGTGGTCCTGGAAAAAGAAACCCTATTCGAAATACTGTGCCGGGTGCCACACGACTTACATTGATCCGGTGAACCGCACCATAGGCGATGAAGGTATAGGGTGTGAGGCGTGTCACGGTCCCGGAGGGAAACACGTTGATGGCGAGGGGAGCGTGGATAGCATCGTCAACCCAGCCAAACTGAGCATTGAGAAAGGTAATATGATCTGTGCCTCCTGCCACGTGAGGGGGACTGATAAATCAGAAGAATACTACTATCCCATCGGTTTCGTGCCTGGTGATGATCTTACCAAATACTATACTCCCCTTGAAATGAAACCGGATGAGGAGATCCGGGGGGCGATCAGCCGCCTTTACCGGGACTGGAAAGAAGGGAAGCTGAACTCCGCGAGGGCCCGGTGTGAGGTTTGCGGTATTGGAGGTACTGAGGGTCAGGAATACGAGGAGAAAAGGAACGATGTCCTCGATTTCTGTTTTTCCTGCCACAACTTCAGGACTAAAATGCAGCTCCACACCCATCATCCCAATGATGTCACCCAGGTTTGCACCGATTGTCACGTGCCAAAGGCCAAGTCCCTCAAAGACAGCCTCGAAGGTGACATACATTCCTACAGCTACTTCACGATCCACAACGACAACTGTTACGACAAGGAGATCGAGAAGGCCTGTGTCGTGTGCCACACTGAGGAGAAGGGTGGCTTACCCTGGGCAATAGACGTGATCCAGGGTTGGAAAAAACCGATTTATGTAGACCATTAGAAGTTTGCCGGAGAAACCGGGCAAACTTCCAAATAAAATTTAGCCGAGATTTATCCAAAGTATGGAAAAACAGTTGCAGGTCAAAATTTATGACTTAAAACCGGCATCCGGTTTTAAGTTTAGGCACTCCCCGGAGGTTAAGAATATGAAGAACAAGAAGCTGATCGTCATGATCTTCCTGCTGCTGTTTGTGGCTCCCAACGCGACCTTTTGTTTTCCCGGCGTATCGGAGGCCCAGACGTCTGCCATGAAGATCAAGGTCGGGCAAAAGGCCCCTGACTTTACCCTCAAGACGCTGGGTGGGGAAGAGGTCACACTTTCCGACTATTTTGGAAAAAAGGTGGTCATGCTGGAGTTCTGGGCGACGTGGTGCAACATCTGCGTGGCCGAGATCCCTAACATAGTGAAGAACTATGAGAAGTTCAAAGATCAAGGCTTCGAGATCCTGGCTATTACCCTGCAGTCGGGTGACGATGAGGAGATCGGCAAAGTAATAGAGGAGATGGGGATAAAGTACCCTGTCCTTATAGATGAGAGGCTCAAGGTCGCAACAAAAATTTATGGCCTGGCGGGGCCCATTCCTCTGAAGGTGATCATCGGCGCCGATGGGATCGTCAAGTACAGCCATGTGGGCGACTACCCTCCCGGGGAGGATGAAATACCTTTCGTTGTGGAGGACCTGATCCAGGATATCCCGAAATGACCTCGGTCCCGTCATTCCGGGCGAAGCGTAGCGTAGACCCGGAATCCATTCTAGCCTGTCATTGCGAGGAGCACCGAGGCAAACGAGAGTGACGCGGCAATCCCACTGGTACTCGGATGCTATTAAAGCGAGAGTTTGCACCACAGAGGCTCAGAGGACATAGAGAAAACCTTTAAGCTTGGGTTAAATAACGGTTGTAAAAAGGGCTATTTTTCGCATAATGACCGTCATTCCGGAAAGCACGCCCACGGCGGGATTGTTCGGAATCCAGCTTGCCGCGGCGTAGTTCGGCTTGTGAGGGTATCGTGTCACGTCACAGCCGTAGGCGACGACGGAAGCTGAATGCGACGCCCCAAAGCAAAGACGGGTGGCGTTGTCATGATAGATACGATTGGACTCCGGGTCCTTCTCTTTCACCCCCACCTCAATCCTCCCCCCTCAATAGGGGGAGGAAGAATAAGGAAGGGGACTGTTGGTCGGCCCGGAGTGACAGGAATGGAGTTTTTATACCTGGACACCTGGACACGTAGATACTTAGACACATGATTACCCAAAGGGGTCAACTTTGATTCACAAAATGAAACTGATATTTGTTCTACTGTCATGTTCCGCTTTCAGTTTACTCCTTCTCCCACCCTCAGCCCTCAGCCAGGGCGCGGAGGGGTTCGTGGGTTCCTGGGAATGCCAGGAGTGCCACGAGGAAGTTTACCAGCAGTGGAGCCGAACTCCCCACGCCAGGATGCTCAGAAATGCCCTCAAGGACCCGGATGCCATAGAAGCCACCGATTTTGGTCCCGGCATCCCCTTCGAGAAAAACGACATCTATTTCACCATCGGCAGTCATTGGATCCAGAAGTACATGACCCTTCTTGGAGGGCAGTTTTACGTTCTGCCCAAGTACTGGAACATCGCGGAAGAACGGTGGGAACCCTATTCCATCTGGAACTGGAACGAACAGCCTTACCCCCTCTACTGCAACGGCTGCCACGCAGTGGGGTTTGATATGGATACCAGGTCCTACAGGGAGGAGTCCATCGGGTGCGAGGCCTGCCACGGTCCGGGTGAGGAGCACGTGGACAGCGATGGCGATCCTGAAAAGATCGTCAACCCCAGGAACCTTGATAAAAAACTTAGAGATATGATCTGCGAGGCCTGTCATACCGACGGCAAGGACAAGAAGACACAGACCTTTCCCTTCCCGGTGGGGTATATCCCCGGTGAAGATATCGACGACTACTTTACCGAATTCTTCATGCCCAAACCCAAATCCAAGGGGTGGTACTGGGGAACCATGGATTATAACGAGCGACACAGGATGTTCATGTTCTGGGCCAACAAGTTCTACGCCACAGACCGGGCCTGTGAAGTGTGCGGTTTCGACCGCGGCATCACCGTTACCGAGACCAGGACCATGAGCCGCAGCGAATATTGCGGGACCTGTCACCGGGATATTTCCCGCGGTTACGAGGACCACGCCTTTCACAGCCAGGAACAGGCGGGGTGTAACGATTGCCACGTTCCCACTGTGGTGGATGGCGGGCAGCAATACAGTATCCACGACCATAAATTCGACTTCAGCCGGCCTCCCATCCCGTGTGTTGAGTGCCATGGGGAATCCATGGAAGGCCGCGAGATGCCTGCCGAAACCCACGATTTTCACTTCGAACCAGTGAAGATCCAGGAGAACCTGTCCACTGAGCAGGCCTGTGCCCTGTGCCATAAAGACAAGGATAAGACGTGGATCCAGGCCGAAGTAGCCCGTATTCAGAAGCAGGGGTTGGGGGCCAGAGGTAAAGGATCCAAAGAGGCCGAGAAGGAAGATGAGGAGCGGATCGTTCCCCTTATCAGGTAGTTGTTGTCGTGTATCCAGGTATCTAACTGTCTAAGTAAAAACTATTTTCTCGAAGGTGTGTGTCCCTCCGGGCGCAGACCCGGAGTCCAGTCGCTCCACCCGTCACTCCGGGCCGACCAATAGTCCCCTTCCTTATTCTTCCTCCCCCTATTGAGGGGGGAGGATTGAGGTGGGGGTGAAAGAGAAGGACCCGGAGTCCAGTCGATTTATATACAAGTGCCACCCGTCTTTGCTTTGGGGCGTCGCCTATGGCTATGCCCTCACAAGTCAGCTTCCGTCTTCGCTCATAGCTACGACGTGACAAGTCGCCGCGGCATACTGGTTTCCGGCTCATCACATCCATGACGTGATGTCCGGAAGGACGGCAAGGACACAAAATATTGCCTTAGATAGTAACCATGCTTTCCCCAAGAATTAAGGGTTTACCCTGTGTACCCTGTGGTAAAAAACATCGCCGTTATGGCAACCGGCCTTCCCCAAGATTAAAGATCTTCTCTGTGTCCTCTGAGCCTCTGTGGTGAAAACCATCGCTTTCATAGCAACAGTGTCTTCCCCTGATTCTGATTTTCTCAGTGTCCTCAATAAACTCAGTGGTGAAAGACATCGCCCTTATAGCAACTGTGCCTTTACCCAGGATTGAAGTCTTTCTCATCTTCCGAAGCCTGTCACGCCTGCGGCGTGAAGTCTCCGTGGTAAAAAGAAGGTCGTTTCTATAGCATCCGTAGCCTTATCGCCTTACCCCAATACAAAAAAGGACCGCGATCTCCGCGGTCCTCATATCCCCTTTATTTAGCTCTTTCCCCGTGTCACATGGTCTTCAATCCCCCCGTGTCTCCGCGTCACCCGCCTGCCCTGAGCTTGTCGAAGGGCGTCCCCGTGTCAAATCTACTTATATTCAACTCCCTGTCATCGACTGTTCCAGTGCCTCTATCAATTCTGGCGGTTCCACCTTGCCTACTGCTGAAAAAGAGATCTTGCCCTCAAGGTCGATAGTGTAAACGGTAGGTGTACCCGCGACGCCATAAGGATCTGCGATCTTGTACTCTAGTCCGTTGAGCTCGTCAAAAACCATCGTAAAGTCAAGGCTGGAATCGGTCATGAATTTCTCAATGGCTTTGCCAAGCTTTGGCCCGTCCAGATTAATCCCGACGAAAAGGACTTTGTCCTTTCCAAAGTCTTCGTAGATCTTCTGCAGAATGGGCATCTCTTCCCTGCAGGGACCACAGAAAAAGGACCAGAAGAAAAGGATCACAGGCTTTTTGCCGATGTGCTCGTTTAAGGAAAAATCCCCGCCTTGGAGGTTCTTCGTTACAAATACAGGAGCCGCCTCCCCGACCTTGAGGATCTTGCTCTCAAGTATGTCCGCTTTGTCTGCCGCATAGCTGCCAGATGCTCCCCAAGTCACTCCCAGCGCAATAAAAAGGCACATCAGTATGGGCAGTACCTGACGCGCTTTAATCCTGGTGGTTGGCATAGTCAGAGCCTTTCATGGGTTACTCAAGCAGGGATTTAATTAAGTGGTCGAATTCATCTTCATCGCCAGGTTTGTACCCGATGTGAAAGAGTTTTACCTTCCCATCTTTTCCAATAATGATGGTAGTGGGCAGCATTCCCACTTTGAAAGCTGTTGCTATCTCCCGCTTCTGGTCGATGATCACAGGGTAGGTGATCTCAAAATTGAGCCCCTTGATGAACTTTTCCACCCGTCTCGGGCTGAAGGAGTCAAGGTCTATTCCGTAGGTGACGAGACCTTTGTCCTTGTACTTATCATAAAGGGCAACTAAAGAAGGCATCTCCTGGATGCAGGAAACACAGTAGATCGACCAGAAATCCAGCATCACCACGTTTTTGCCAAGGTGATCCTCCAGGCTGCGTACCTCACCAGCCATATCGGCCAGTGGAGGCCACGCAGGTGCTTGATCTCCCTTGGCGAGGTTGGCTGCAACAGCATCACCAGAGGTGAATAGCAGTGCCCCAATGACGGCTGGAATTAGGATAAAGCTAATGGGAAAAATTCTCATCAATGAAGTCTTGCTGTTGGGGTGGAACATATGGGGATGGCCTCCGTTACCCGAAGTGACCTTTCTTTTCATTTTCTTGTCGTAAATTGCCTTCAATCCAAACCCACAAAGTACTACCAATGCCCTTGTATACTTGTCAACCTAAAAGAGCAGTTTGTTACGCAATTGTAACTGCAGTTACCTTCTCTGTCCATCCCGAAATCTGATATTGTGTTTCAGGTGGTTCTTGATGAAACAGCTTCATATCTGTAAGATAGTTTATCAGGTTAGATGTAATGGTAACTTTGGTCCAGAATAGCATTAGATACAGCCTTACCTGGAATGACCTGCTGTTCGTCACTCCGGGCCGACCAATAGTCCCCTTCCTGATTCTTCCTCCCCTCTCAATAGGGGGAGGATTGAGGTGGGGGTGAAAGAGAAGGACCCGGAGTCCAGTCGCCTTTGTATAAACCGGGATCGCTTCACACAGTTTATGGTTCGCGATGACAAGTGCCACTGGATTCCAGATCATCACACCAACGTCGTGATGTCCGGAATGACGGCATAATGTCATGCTGATTCCAGGGCTTTTTACGGGCTTTCGCAGTATGCAGAGATTGTAATATATGCTGCCAGCCTCTTCCGAATAAAAAGGTATTGAATGTTGCCAGTTTTTTTGAAAGGGAACCGTTTTTATCGCTACCTTGTGTTGGCGTTGTCCCTGGCCATCCTGGCAGTGCTCATGGTTTCCGGAAATACGATGGGATCCCAGGAGATTGGTTTGGGCTCGCCCCAATGGATCGGGATAAATGAATTCCGCGGCGGGATCAACCTGCGATGGTTCAGGGTTCAGGGGGCAGCCGGCTACCTCGTCCAGAGGCGCGTGGGGAACACTGGCGAATACCAGTTGTTATCGCGGGTCACGAACCCGGTCTATGATGATTTCCTGACAACAGCCGGGCAGATGTACTTCTACAGGATCGTGCCGGTTAACAGCGAGGGCGCTTCCGGACCTGCCTCTGTTGAGCGCTTTTATGAGTTATCCCAACCTGAGCCGGATTCTCTGGAGCCGCCAGTGTGGTCGGCAGGCCAGGTTCGCCCTGACGGGATAGCCCTTGCGTGGGATCATGGAAACCCCGATCATGTCCTGGCCTACAACCTGTACCGCAAGGGCCCGGAAGACAGCACCTTTTCCCTTGTCAGCAGTTCTCTGGATATAAACTTTCTGGACAGGAACGTCACCAGGGGAGAAACATACCGTTACGTGATCACCGCTTTGGATCGAAACCTGCAGGAGTCTGACAACAGCCAGGTGCAGACGATAGTCTTTGCCCAGGAAAAACAGACATCGGTGACTGACCAGCGGCTGGCAAACATCAAAACTCTTGAAGAGGTGGTCAGCCCGACCCAGTTGATAAACCTGTTCACCTGGGAGGAGTATAGTTTTATCAGCCCCGTGGATGTGGATTACAGGGAGGACGACCCGCGTCTTTATGTGTCGGACACCGGAACCGGGTTCATAACGGTAATCGGCTCCCGTGGTGAGGTCTTGCAGCGCATGGGTGGTATGGGGGAAGATCCATGGGAGTTTGAAAGGCTTCTCGGCATTGCTCTGGCACGGGACGGGACCCTTTACGCTGTGGACGCCTACAAAGGTGAAGTAGTTGTTTTTTCACCTCAGGGCGGTTTTCAAAGGAGGATCAGACTCGAACCCGAAGTACGGGAATATTTCGGGCCTGATCTCATGATCCGTTTTCCATGGTTTCGTTTTGGATTGGTAGACCTTGTGGTTGGCCCCGATGATTCCCTGTTTATAGTGGACAACCCCAACGGCTGGGTCTACCGCCTTGACGAAAAGGGGGATCTTGTCGATGTAATTGCCGAGAGGGGGGTTGAGCCGGGGCAGATGCAATATCCCACTTTTATTGCCTTTACCGGCGAGGGAGACTTTTATGTGGCGGACACAATGAATTCCCGTGTCCAGGAGTTCGTGGGAGCGAGCGCCTCTGCCGGAGTCGTGGGCGAAAAAGGCCTCGGCCTCGGCCAGTTTATCAGACCAAAGGGTGTGGCAGTTGACGAGAGCGGTTTTCTCTATGTGGCCGATTCCTACCTTAATATTATTCAGGTATTTGACGCGAAAGGTGAGTTCTCCGCCCTTCTGGGTAACGAAAAGGGGCTGCCCATTGATCTTGGTTCCCCCAACGGCCTTGTTTTCGTACCCCCGGATACCCTGATAATCTGTGAAAGACTAAGCCGGAGGGTTCAGATAAGGAAAGTCCTGGTGGACGAGATCCATGGTTTATCTAAATAAAATTCTCCACCAACGTCATTCCGGGCGAGCGTACCTAAGCCCAGAATCAAGGGGTAGACCATGGTTTCTGTAAAGGCGATAAAAGCTAATTTACCACAGTGCGACCACCCGCAGGTCGCTCCACAGGGTTTCACAGGGTCAATCAATTGGGTAAAACAGGTTCAGTCATTCCGGTTAAAGGCAATTTCTGGTTTCTTGTGCTTTTACTTAGACGCTTCGACACCTACATACGTAGATACCGCCTTACCCGGAATCCAGTAGATAACTGTTTTTTAGAGCTAAAATTTGAAATTTGGGATGTGGAATCGAAGATAATAATGAAGATATTTCCATTCATCATATCAGGCTCATGGGCAAGGTTCTTCCTGAAGGGAAAACGGTTCTGCGTGGCCAAAGTACTGATGTCGATCCTGTTATCCAGTTTACTCCTTCCCCAGGTTTCAGCCTGGGCCAATGTGGTCGGATCCCCCCACGATCTCTATAACCAGGGTTACCTGCTTCAGAAGGAGGGAAAGGCCAACTCCAGCCCCCAATGCTCCCTGTGTCACATAGTTCCCACCGATGAACGCCCCAGGGTCTGGGATATTCTGCCGGAGTCGTTGGTAAGGTTTGGCCCAAGGGGCAACCTGTGTGCTTCCTGCCACGACGGTGTGTCCATGGTGGATAAGAACGTTGATGCCGCTCTCACAGCCTTTCATCCCTACAGTCACGGCTTCGACCCCGGAAGGGCCCCTGAAGACACCGATCTCGGGTCTTCGGGCCTTCCCTATCAGCCCGGGACACCCATGGACTGCATGACCTGCCACGACCCTCACGATAAATCCATGCGCCCGTTCCTGAGGGTTCAGCAGGTCGGGCTTTGTGTTCGCTGTCATAAGGAAAGGGAGCACTCCGGGTTTGGTCTTCAAAACACCAAGGGCAACCACCCTGTGGGTATAGAGCCCTTTGACAACACGGAGGGGGCAAGTCCCATTGACCTGCAGCCCCAATTCAATGTGCCCATTTCGGACCCCTATCCGGTAAAACTTGGTGCCCTTTCGGCGGGAGGGCATTGGATTCTTGGGGGGCACCTAACCTACGGACAGTATGGACGCATTGAGTGTACAACCTGCCACGCCTTCCACGGTATGGAGGGGCAGGGACCCCTCCCGGGACTCCTCGTCCGGGCTCAAGTTAACAAGCGGTCGAATGAGTTCTGCGAGGGTTGTCACCGCGGGGAACGGGGCGATGATAAAGAGGAACCCCCCTTTCCCAACCCGGGGGGTACCGTTACAGGGAGGACCTACCACCCCCTGGACGACGATGAGGCTAATGATGTGGGCTGGATCACGGCCATCGCCGACACCTTGGAGCTTACGGCATATCAGTGGGGTGAAGAAGACCTGGAAACGGGACTTCCGGTGATGCTTTGTACCACCTGCCACGTATCTCACGGGGGCATGGAAAACTCTCCAGCTCTGGTGGAGATCGATGAAGAGATCAAGAACAGTGAGGGTGTGAATACCTTCTGCGAAATATGTCATCGGGAACCGCCGGAAGGACATCATGGCTATGCTGCCAACGGTAAGGTCCCCCCCAATATCGCTCAACAGATGCTCCTAAACCTGGCTGATCTTGGGGTCACCTATGGCGAACCCACCTATGATCGGATCTACTGTTCCCTCTGTCACAAGGCACACAACGCAGGATACAACCGAAAAGAGGAGAGTTTTATCCCTCTCCTGGTAGACAAGGGAACGACCCTCTGTTCACTTTGCCACGAGCTGGGAGTGAGCCACTTTATGGGAGACCCTACCCTCGCCTCAACATACCAGAGCCCCGATCCACCCCTCTACCGTGTGATCTGGCCGGGAACCGGTTTGACTTCCTATTATGAAGGTGAAGGTGATACACCTACTACGATAACATGTGAATCGTGCCACTCCCTTTCCACACCCTCTGATGGTAGCGATCCTGTCCCGGGGTATTTACTGGCCCCGGCGGCCGAGGGTACCGAATGGGCACCTGGATACCCTGAAGATTACCTTTGTACCGGGTGTCACGGAGAATCACCGGCTACAGTGGGTGAAGGTACAACCCACCCACTCATGGATGCTGATGCGTTGAGATATCCCATAGACCCCAGTTACATCCAGTCTGGTGAGACGATGGTGACCTATACGCCCGGTGGTTCGGTTAACTGCCATTCATGTCATCGCGCCCATGGTGCTGTCCCAGCTGGTGGGGTCTATATAATGAAAATGATAAGGGGCAACAATGTCGATCCAAAAGCGATCCAGCCTCAGATAGACTATACGGATCTTTGTTTATCATGCCATCCAAGGTGATAGGGTGTTGAAAAAAAAGGCGAAATACATTTTTAAGCTCTGGTTGGCAAAGACACTATTGGCTGGAATATGAACCCAGTCAGTGCAGTCAAAGAGGACACAGCACTGGCGATCCGGGCACAAAAAGGTGACAGGGACGCTTATGCCCACCTGGTGGAACGTTTCCAGACCAGAATATACAGCTTCTGTTACCAGTTCTTCAGGGACAGGGATGTTGCCGCCGAAATGGCCCAGGAGACTTTTCTCAGGGCTTTTCGGTACATAAAAAAATATGACTCATCAAAAAAATTCTCCACCTGGGTCTACAGCATCGCCAAGAACATTTGTATCGATGAAAAAAGGAAAATGGACAGGAGTCGAACCGTCCCCATTGAAGATGTCAACCCCTCCAGTTTTCAATCAAGCCACCAGGGGCAGCACCTGAAGGATCCTTCCCAGATCTCCCTGCAGCTTGAAGACAGGATGCTCCTGGAGAGCGCTATCGCCCAACTTCCCGATAAGTACAGGGCTGCTATCATCCTCTGCTACTTCCAGGAACTGCCCTACCAGGAGATAGGGGATGTCCTTGGGTTGAGCCTGAACCTGGTGAAGGTCCGCATCTTCCGCGCCAAGAAACAGCTCCTTGAGATCCTTAAGGAAAAGCAAGGGGAGGCGAGTTAACGCGGAGGGCGCGGGAGGGATGTATCGAAGTGCCAAGGCATCCAGGTGTTTAGGTAACCCCGGAGACCAGGAACTGCCTTAAACCGGAATCCAGTTTGCCTCGGCGACTTGTCACGTCGTAGCTATGAGCGAAGACGGAAGCTGACTTGTGAGGGCATATTGTCACGGTGTAGTCAGGGTACTATTGAAACGAAGACGGACCTGTCACGCCATAGCTCGTAGAGCGACGGCGGAAGCCATCGGCAACGCCCCAAAGCGAAGACGGGTCATCGCGAGCCGTCCTCCATGCGAAGCGATCCCGGGGAACGAGATTGCCGCGCCCGCAAGAAGGCACGGGGCTCGCAATGACAAGCGTGAATGGATCCCGGGATACTTGCGTAACTTCGTGTCTAAAGTATCTAAGTGTCTACCTTGATACCTACATACCTGGATACTTCGATACCGCCTTCCGCCTTTACACCCACGCTCCCATGCTATTTTAATGCTCATTCGTAATTCTGCGGGCGTAAGCCCGTAGATGGAAGTGCCCGCTGTCTTCGGTTAGAATACGTGGATGGAGTA
>JARGFZ010000032.1 GCA_029210965.1 bacterium
AAGTGTCATTTTCACTTTCCTTACAAATCAATGACTTACATCCGCAGTCATTGATTTGGGCGCCCCCCTCGGGGCGCATTGATGACTTTTTACGAAGTCATCAACCCTATACCTCAAACCTTCTTCATGGAACCTTCTTTTAACCAGTTTCAGTGAATCAAGGACATATTGGATAATAGACTATCCGAGGATGGATATGCTAAAAAGTATCGACATCAGACATCAGGCGTTTAATACGCTGCTGGTGAAACCCTTCGAAGGATATTTCAATTTTCGAGAATGGGATGAACTTCTAACCGGGTGCTGTTATTCGTCATCCGCTGCCGGGGCAAAACAGCTGGTCTGGTACCATGATCGGTGAAAGGAGCCAATGCGCCATGGATAAACGAGAAAGACCGAGGATTCTTATCTCCCTTGAGATCACCTACGAATCAGGAGACGATTTTGTGTCCAGTTTTCTGTCTGATATTAGCGGTGGAGGCGTATTTATCGGAACCACCAACCCGCTGGGGGTAAACACCCGACTCAAGGTCTGTTTTCACGTCCCTGGGATCAGTGAGTCCCTGTTAGCCACTGGAACCGTTGCCTGGGTCAGGGATCCGGTGAGCAGCGATAAGCCCGGGATGGGTGTTCGTTTCGATGAGATGGAACCGGGGGATCAGGAGAAGCTGGACCGGTTTTTTTCAGAACATGAAGAAGGGAAGGGGGGAAGAGACGGACGCGGGGACCCGGAGACACGGTGACGCGGGGAAACATTTGACTGAGCGACTTGGCGAATAGGCAAAGGATGAGTTTGAAGTTTAGTGCCTGCCTTGAGCAAGCAAAGCGCGCCGAAAGGTTTACGGTTTGAAGTGAAACCCGGAATCCGAAACGCGGTAGCGTCGAGCTTTCATAGCCACCACGCCATCACGGAGATTTAAGCCTTCCTCCGGCTAACCTTGCGATGCGGCCTTCAGTTGGCCGCGCTGAGTACCCTTCGGTAAAAAACATGGTATATATAGCAATTGTAGTTTCTATTATCAGGTCTTGTTTTTCTGCTCCGCGGAAGGTTTTCTTCCAATTCCAAGACTAAAATTTCAAACTTCAAACAAGACAGGGTCGCAAAAAGTCTAATCCGGGATTTTTCGCTCCACGGAAAGGGAAAAGCGTCGTTTCCCCTTTCCTTACAAATCAATGACTTACGGTGCGAGTCATTGATTTGGGCGCCCCGCGCGGGGCGCATTGATGACTTTTTGCGAAGTCATCAAACAACAAACCTCAAACTGCAAACATCAAACCTTCATTAATGATTATTTCTATGTTAACTTCCCCTCTCTGTTATCGTTTTAAACTGACCTATAGCCTTGTTTGGCAAGGGTATATTGGCGGTTGATCCAGGAGGAAAACGTTGAAAATCACACAGGAACTTGTTGATCACGTGGCGCGTCTGGCCAGATTGGATCTTACTGGAGAAGAGGCGGGCAGGATGCAGGCCCAACTGGGGGATATCCTCGGCTACATAGGACTTCTTGACGAACTGGAGCTGTCTGATGTACCGCCGACCTCCCACGTTATCGAAATGGTTAACGTTATGCGTGATGATGAGGTGAAACCTTCCCTTCCGGTGGAAAAGGGACTTGCCAACGCGCCGGCGAAGGAAGGGACTGCTTTTAAGGTGCCCAGAATAATTGAAGACTAATTTAGAAGGAATCCAGAATCCAGAATTCAGAATCCAGAGCGTGGATCAGCCCTTCTGAATACTGACTATTGAGTTCTGAATGCCGGAACATTTCAGGGAGAGAATCAACAATGTCAACGCAGAGAATAGCAGCACTGGAAGGACGTGTCACAGATGTCATGCGCCATGTGGCCGCATATGAAGATGTCGATGAGCAAAAGGTTGTGGAGCTTCTGGCTTCCGGGGTCATAGCCATTCCGGCCAACCCTGGGCATAAGGCTCTTGAACCCCGTGGTGTGGGCGGACCCTTTACGGTCAAGGTCAACGCTAACCTCGGTACCAGTCTGGCGTGCAACGATCCGGAACTGGAGCTTAAGAAGCTTGAAGCATGTATCCAGGCTGGAGCTGATGCCGTCATGGATCTTTCCACCGGGGGGGACATGGATGAACTGCGCCGCGAGGTGGTCAGGCGATCCACCATCCCCGTTGGGACAGTACCCATCTACGACGCTGCAGTCAGGGCCTACGAGGCCAAGGGGGATCCGACCCTCCTCACCGGCGACGATATGATGGACGCTGTGCGCCGGCACGCCGAGGATGGGGTGGATTTTGTCACCGTTCACTGCGGTGTGACCCGCTCGGCGGTGGAAATAGTCCGAAAGACCGGCCGGGTGACTCGCATCGTCAGCCGCGGCGGATCCATGCTGGCTGCTTGGATGGAGAGGGAAGGGAAAGAAAATCCCCTCTACGAGCGGTACGACGAGCTTCTCGAGATCCTTCGGGAGCACGATGTTACCATTAGCCTTGGAGACGGTCTCAGGCCTGGCTGCCTCGCGGATGCTACAGATCCTGCCCAGCTGAAGGAACTGATCATCCTTGGAGAGCTCACCAAACGGGCGTGGGACGCGGGTGTCCAGGTCATCGTCGAGGGTCCGGGCCACGTTCCTCTCCACCAGATCCAGGCTAATGTAGTCCTTCAGAAACGCCTGTGCCACGGTGCCCCTTTCTACATCCTGGGGCCCCTGGTTACCGATATCGGTGCCGGTTACGACCACATCACGGGCGCCATCGGAGGAGCTATCGCAGGAATGGCGGGAGCAGATTTCCTCTGCTACGTCACCCCGGCGGAGCACCTTTCCCTGCCCAATGTTGACGACGTCAGGAGGGGGGTCATGGCCTCGAGGATCGCCGCTCACGCTGTGGATATCTCACGGGGCAACAAGGCGGCCTGGGAGCGTGATCTGGCCATGTCGAAGTGCCGTGCCTCACTGGACTGGGAAGGACAGATCTCCCACGCTCTGGATCCGGTAGAGGTGAGAGAGCGTCTTGGTGAGAAGGTTCAGATGGCCGAAGAATGCAGTATGTGTGGCAAGCTTTGCGCGATGAAAGTATTTAGCTAAACCAGGAGCCAGGAGCCAGGAGCCAGAATACAGTTAAGCTAACCCGCATTTTTGATCTGCTGGATTCTGAATTCTGAACTCCTGCTCAAAATCAAGGAAAGATATGACACTTTACAGCAAAACTATTCACGAACTCCACGATATGCTCAAGTCCGGGGAAACGACCTCTACCGAACTTACCGAGAGCGTCTACTCCCGCATAGACGAGGTGGAGGATAAGGTACGTTCCTACCTCACCCTCACCCGGGAGCAGGCAATGGAGTCGGCCGGACAGGCCGATGACCGTTTCCGAAGGGGTGATTCCCTGGGTGCTCTTGACGGCATCCCCGTTGGGGTCAAGGATATTTTTCTCACCGAGGGGGTGAGGACCACCGCAGGTTCGAAGATCCTGGACAACTTCATAGCGCCCTACGACGGGACGGTCATCTCCCGCCTTCGCCAGTCCGGAGCTGTGATCACCGGTAAACTGAACATGGATGAGTTCGCCATGGGGTCGTCCACGGAAAATTCCGGTTTTCACCCTACCTACAACCCCTGGGATACCAAAAGGGTGCCTGGAGGTTCTTCCGGTGGATCGGCCGCCGCTGTGGCTGCCGGGGAGGCTATCTGCACCCTGGGCACCGATACGGGGGGCTCCATCCGCCAGCCGGCCTCTCACTGTGGTATCGTGGGTATGAAACCCACCTACGGCAGGGTGAGCCGTTACGGTGTCATCGCCTTTGCCTCCTCTCTGGACCAGGTGGGACCGCTCACTCGGGACGTCACTGACTGTGCGATCCTGCTAAATAAAATTGCCGGTCACGACCCTGCCGACAGCACCTCGGCCGACCTGCCGGTACCCGACTACCCCTCCCTGCTTGATGGTGATGTTAAGGGGATGACCATAGGGCTGCCTGAGGAATACTTCGGAGAAGGTATAGAACAGGACGTAGAGGATCTGGTACGCCAGGCGGCAGCAGCTCTCGAAGCAAGGGGAGCGAAGCTGGTCCCGGTCTCTCTTCCAAGTACAAAATACGCAGTGGCTACCTACTACATTATTGCCCCGGCGGAGGCCTCCTCCAACCTTGCGCGCTATGACGGCGTCAGGTACGGGGTGCGTGCAATGGACGCCGATGGACTCATTGAAATGTACCGGAAGACCCGAAGCCGCGGTTTCGGCCCTGAAGTGAAAAGACGGATCATGCTGGGTACATTCGCCCTTTCCTCCGGGTATTACGACGCTTACTATGGTAAGGCTCAGCGGGTGCGGACCATGATCGGAAGGGAAATGGAAGAGGCCTTCACCAGGGCGGATGTGCTCCTCTCTCCCACTGCTCCCTCTCCCGCTTTTCCCTTGGATGACAAGATGGATGATCCCCTGACGATGTACCTGTCCGACATATGCACTATACCGGTGAACATCGCCGGTAACGCGGCCCTTTCGGTTCCCTGTGGGGTAACGAAGGGTGGGCTTCCGGTAGGGGTGCACCTCATAGGGCCGGCGTTCAAGGAGGAAACTCTCCTCAACGTGGCCTATGCATATGAACAAGAAAGAGGAGCGCTCGAGGAATGTCCTCTTTGAGCGGGACCCAAGACCTGAGATCTAATGCTTGAGAAATTAGGTTCTTCCGGATAATTCGTGCCGGGTTAAACAACGGTTTTTATAACAGCGATGTTTTTTACCACTGAGGACACTGAGAGCACTGAGAAAAGCCTGATCTGGAAATAAAGCACTATTAATATATAAGCGATGAAAGCTAATTTACCACAGCGCAGCCACCTGAAGGCTGCACCACGGGGTTTCACAGGGTATGACCTATTCCCTTCACCCGACTTCTCCCGGCGGGAGAAGGATTCCCTGGAAATCAGCTGACCGAGCTTTGCCGAGCGGGATAGAAATACATTTCAATCCCGAGTCGTAAAGCTCAAACAGCTCCGGTGAAGGGAACAGCCGCACTCCTTCTGGTGTTCTCAGCTTACCCTGAGTTTGTCGAAGGGTGATCTCTCGGTCTGCTAGTGAGTTACATTTCTGACGTGACGAACGGGTGGTGAAAAAATTGAAGTTTTTAAAGTTATTACTCGATTTAACCCAGTGAAACCCTGTGTACCCTGTGGTGGATTAGTTTTTTGGATTTTGGGTCTTGGATATTTGACCAGGAGTTTTTATGAAGTACATTCCCGTTATGGGCCTTGAGGTCCACGCCCAGTTAAAGACCAACAGCAAGATCTTCTGCGGCTGCTCCACGCTGTTCGGCGCCGAACCCAACACCCACACCTGCCCGGTGTGCCTGGGGATGCCGGGAGTGCTTCCGGTGCTCAACCGCAAAGTCGTGGATTTCACCATCATGATGGGGCTGGCCACCAACTGCCGCATCGCCACCGAGAGTATCTTTGCCAGAAAGAACTACTTCTATCCGGACCTTCCCAAAGGTTACCAGGTCAGCCAGTTCGAGGCGCCCATCTGCGAGGGCGGCTGGGTGGACATCACCGTGGACGGGAAGACCAAACGCATCGGTATAACCCGGATCCACATGGAAGAGGACGCCGGAAAGCTGGTACACGTGGGGGCCTTGGATTCGTCCAGGGCAAGCTTTGTGGATCTTAACCGGGCCTGTGTTCCCCTCATGGAGATCGTCAGCGAGCCGGACATCCGTTCCCCTGAAGAGGCCAGGGCCTATATGCAGGCTATCCGGGACATCGTTGTGTACCTGGGTGTGTGTGACGGGAACCTGGAGGAGGGCAGCCTGCGCTGTGACGCCAACATCTCGGTGATGCCGGAAGGTTCCGATACCTTCGGCACCCGCGCCGAGATCAAGAATATGAACTCCTTCCGCTTTCTTCAGCAGGCACTGGAGTACGAGATCGACAGACAGATAGACCTCATCGAAAGCGGCGGACAGGTCATCCAGGAGACGCGTCTTTTTGATTCGGATAAGGGCGTGACAGTGTCCATGCGGGGCAAGGAAGAGGCCCACGACTACCGGTACTTCCCGGAGCCGGACCTGGTTCCCATCCGCACTGACGATGCGTGGATCGACAGGATCAGGGAGCAGCTGCCCGAGCTTCGCAGTGAAAAGCTGCAGCGCTACGTGGGTGAGATGGGTATCCCGGAGTATGATGCCGAGGTGATCACCGCCGATTCCGCCACAGCACTCTTCTTCGAGGAGACGGTGGCGGCAGGGGCAGACCCCAAGAAGGCCAGCAACTGGGTCATGGGAGAGTTCGCACGCATGGTAAAGGATAAAGGCCATGAGGTTGCGAAGATCACACCGATGCAATTGGCCGAGATCATCGGCCTCGTGGACGGGGGCACCATATCAGGTTCCGCAGCCAAGCAGGTGTTCGAGGAGGTGTTTGACTCCGGCAGGGACCCGATGGCTGTTGTTGAAGAAAAGGGCCTGGCCCAGGTATCAGATGCAGGGGCCATCGAGGAGGAGGTCCAGAAGATCCTGGACGCCAACCCCGACCAGGTCCAGCAATATAAAGATGGGAACGATAAGGTCCTGGGCTTTTTCGTGGGCCAGGTTATGAAGGCAAGTAAAGGTAAAGCTAATCCGAAAGTTGTAAATGAAATGCTTAGAAAACTATTGAAAAACTGATCCAGGATTTCACTGACAAGTTAGTGATCGGTGATCAGTGATCGGTAATCAGATAAGGCACAGGCCGGAGCGAAAGCTCCGGCTTTTCTGTAAAGGCGACCTAAAGCTTTAACGCAGAGGGCCGCAGAGGCGGCTCACTGGTAGGCCGCATGGATCCCAAAGGGCCGCAAAGAAAGACGGAGTGAGTCATTGATTTGGGCGCCCCGCGCAAGGCGAATTGATGACTTTTTGCGAAGTCATCAAACCTTGCTTTTCGCAATTACGCATGCACGCTCCACGCACACACGAGATCTTCTTCTGCGTTCTGCGTTCTGGACCAAAACCCCATGTACCGTTATTATAGGAAATGTATTAACCCCCAATATCGGAGGGGGAGAGAGGGAGATAAATTGTTTGTCCCCTTCTCTTTCTCTCACCCATTCTTATCGGAGGTCATCATTTGAGCACCATCCAGCCCATCAAGTGGGACTCAAAAAAGAAAACCCTCATCCTCCTCGACCAGACCCGTCTCCCCCTTGTGGAAACTTACAGGGAATATACCGATCCTGTGGAGGTCGCTGCAGCCATCCGGGACCTGGTGGTCCGGGGCGCTCCAGCCATCGGATGCGCGGCGGCATTCGGTACAGCCCTGGCGGCCATCCAATACACAGAGGATGATCCGGATGAACTGGCAACCAGGGTTCATGAGGCCAGGGGTACGCTGACTGCTTCCCGCCCCACCGCCGTGAACCTGTTCTGGGCTCTGGAGCGCATGATAAAACTTATGGATTCCCTGGAGGCCCAAAAAATCCAGGATTGTAAAAAGATGCGGGACTCTCTTGAGAAAGAGGCGGTGGATATCTTCACCCAGGATCTGGCTTCATGCAGGGCCATGGGAGATTTCGGGGCCGACCTGGTTCCGGAGAATGCCAGGATCCTCACACACTGTAACGCTGGAGCCTTGGCCACAGCCGGTTATGGAACAGCCCTGGGCGTCATCCGGTCCGCCCATAGAGATGGCAAGGTCTCCATGGTATGGGTGGATGAGACCCGTCCGGTCCTGCAGGGAGCCAGGCTTACCGCCTGGGAAATGGTTCAGGAGGGGATCCCGGCCACCCTCATAACCGATAACATGGCAGGTGCCATCATGGCGGCAGGGAAGGTGGACTTCGTTGTCGTAGGTTCGGATCGTATCGCTGCCAACGGCGACGTTGCCAACAAGATCGGCACCTACACCGTCGCAGTCCTGGCCCGCCGGCACAACATCCCCTTCATCGTCGCGGCACCTGTATCCACCGTTGATTTTAACGTCTTCTCTGGAGAGGATATCCCTATCGAGGAACGGGATCCAGGGGAGGTGGCCGGTTACGGAAGCGAGAGGTGGGCCCCGGAGGGGGTTAACATATATAACCCTGCCTTCGATATTACACCGGCCGAGTTGGTGACGGCCATCGTGACGGAAAAAGGGGTCCTGACTCCTCCCTACCCGCAAGCCATAGCTGACCTTTCGGGGTAGCGGAGACCTGATGGCCTCAGCAGTCGACCAACTGGTCCAATTGATAAAGACGAGCGGCCGTCTGCCTGAATCGGATGGTCTGGTGTCCCTGCTTTCCTCCCTCCTTGAACAGTCCCCGACCCGGGGCCTCGGACCCCAATTTCCACGCTCAGCAGTGAAGGCTGCCCTGAAGACCGCAGACCCCCACTCAGCGCTGGTTCGCATGGTGCGCCTTCTGTCGGCAGTGGATGACCCCAATTTTTACTCCCTTCTGGAAGACTCCGACGGCATCAAATCCCTTATGGTCATCCTCGGGTACAGTAACTACCTCTCTTCCCTCATCATGCGCTCACCTGAGGACTACATATGGCTCATGAGGAAGGTGGGGCTCACTGATGACAGGACCATGGCCGACATGCGTTTCGATCTCATGACATGGGCCGAGATGGAACCGGATGCCGAGGAAACGACCCGTATCCTTCGCCGGAACAAATACAGGGAGATGCTTCGTACCGGGGTCAGGGACCTGCTGGGCACCGCAACTCTGGAGGAAACGATCCTGGACATTTCCAACCTGGCGGAGGTCTCGGTAGAAATGGCTGTGGAGGCCGCTTATGTGGAACAAAAGGAAAAACACGGCATCCCCATCCACACCACAGAGCATGGGATGAATCGGCCGAGCAGGTTCTGTGTGCTGGGTATGG
Organism: bacterium; assembly: GCA_029210965.1. Classification (NCBI taxonomy): domain Bacteria; species bacterium. The sequence goes on from JARGFZ010000032.1 coordinate 8,814, forward strand.
GCAAACTGGGCGGGGGGGAACTTAACTACAGCTCCGACATCGACCTTTTTTATCTGTACACCGCTCACGAGGGGATGACCACCGGCCGTCCCACTCCATCAGGAGGTTACAAAGATGCTGTGGAGAACCATCGGTTCTTCGTCCGGATGAGCAAGATCGTTACGGGTTTTTTAAACGACCGGACCGCCGACGGCATCGTCTTCAGGGTGGACCTGCGTCTTCGCCCCGAGGGGGAGTCAGGAGAGATCGCCTACTCCGTGCCGAGCCTGGAAACCTATTATCAGTCCTGGGGACGCACGGTGGACCGCCTCGCTCTTCTCAAGGCAAGGGCTATCGGAGGAGAGAGGAGGCTGGGAGAAGACTTTTTGGAAAGTCTCTCACCCTTCGTGTACAGGCGCCTGCTGGATTACGACACCCTTGGGGAGATAGGGCTTCTTAAGGATCGCATCGACCGTCATGTCCGGGAGAAGTTCCGTGGGGTGAGAGATGTCAAGCTGGGAAGGGGTGGAATCCGGGAGATCGAGTTCCTGATCCAGACCCTCCAACTCATCAACGGTGGGAAAACCCCTTCCATCCGCGGTAGGAACTCCCTTAGGAGCCTCAGGCGTCTCATGCAGAACGGGTTCCTAAGCGAGAGGGACGCGGAAGGGCTCAGGGAAGCGTACATTTTCCTGCGGACCGTCGAGCACAGGGTCCAGCTCGTTGAGGAGCGCCAGACTCAACTTCTTCCGAAGTCGAAAGAGGGTCTGGAAAAACTGGCATGGTCTATGGGGTTTGTTAAGGACGGGTTTCCTGACCGCGCAGGGTTTGAGGGTGCGCTGGATTCGGTCACGGACCGGGTGGCGGAGCACTTCGACAAGTACTTTTCGAGGCGCGAGGACTCAGTGCCTGGCGCACCAGGCACTCAGGAGGATCTTCTTGATGAGGGGCTTGACCGGGAAGATGTTATTTCAAAGCTTGGGGAAATGGGTTTCGCGAACCCTGAGGGAGCCTACCAAAACCTCATGCTCCTCAGAGACGGTCCCCCCCATAGTCACTTCCCTGACAACTGCCGGCATCTTCTCCGACAGATAGCCCCCGGACTCCTGGCGAACCTCAAGGAGGTGGCCGATCCGGATGCGGTTCTCGTGAACCTGGATCGCTTCATCAGTCGAGTGGGAGCGAGAGCTTCCTACTATTCCATGCTGGCAGGTAATCCGGAGGCTGTGCGGCTCCTCGTAGTGCTGTTCGGCCAGAGTCCCTACCTCTCATCTTCTGTCATCAGGTACCCGGACCTTCTGGACGTTATCGTAGGAGGTACGGATCTTTCCGTTAAGAAAGACAGTGAGACAATGGTGGAGGAGGTGCGCGGGATCCTTTTGTCCAGCCCCTCGCTGGAGGACGGGCTGAACATCCTTCGGCGGTACCGTAACGGGGAGATCCTGAGGATCGGTCTGGGAGACCTCCTTGATGTGAAGGATCAGATCACGGTGAACGGCGAGTTGTCCACCCTCGCCGAGGTTCTGGTGAACGCATCTCTTTCCATTGCAAGGAAGGAAGCCGGCGGAGGTGAAACGACTGAAGAAGGGGATTTTGCCGTAGTGGCTTTGGGGAAGATGGGCGGGAGCGAGATGAACTACAGCTCTGACCTGGATATGATCTTCATTTATGAAGGACCGGAAAGCAGCAGGGAGTACTTCACAAAGGTGGCCCAGAAGATGATCATGGTGCTTACAAGCCCCACGGAGGAGGGGGTTTTATACCGCATCGACATGCGGCTAAGGCCGTCGGGGCAGGCAGGGCCCCTGGTCACGACCCTGGATGCGTTCGAAGTCCATCACCGTGAAAAAGCCATGGTTTGGGAGCAGCAGGCCATGACCAAGGCCCGATGGGTGGCCGGGGACGAGGGGTTCAGGGGGCGGATCACCAGCCTCATCGAGGATCTTACCTACACAAGACCCCTGAGCCTTGAGGGTCTGGCCGAGATCATAAGGATAAGAGGTCGTATGGAGGAGGAGATCGCCCGGGAAGGCGAAGGGGATCACTACGACGCCAAGGCCGGACAAGGGGGGCTGGTGGATGTGGAGTTCGCTGTCCAGATCCTGCAGTTAGCCCACGGTGATGTCCATGGATCCCTGCGAACCACCAACACCGTGGAGGTGCTCGACGCCCTGTTCGAAGCTGGACTTGTCAATGGAAAACAGTATAATGCCCTGCGCCGCGCGTACCTTTTCTACCGTGAGATCGAAAATCGCTCCCAGATATACCAGGATCGGTCCAACCCCAGAATACCCAAGGACGTCCGGAAGGCAATGCCTCTGGCCCGAAGGCTGGGATATCAGAACGATGATGAGGGCGCTGGTCAATTTCTGGATGAGGTGCTCAGGACAAGAGAAGCTGTTCGACAGGCGTTCGATGAGATCGTGTCCGGGCTGAGGGAAAAAATGTCCTAAACCGGACAGGGATCAAATAGTATCAAACAACAGTCAGCGATCGAGCAAAGCTCGTGATAAAAAATGAAATGAGCGCAGCGCATTTCATTTTACGGAGGATGATCAGATGGTTGCACCTGTATCAAAAATATGGATGAACGGTGAAATGGTGAATTGGGAGGATGCTCAGGTCCACGTCCTGACCCACACCCTGCACTACGGTCTGGGTGTGTTCGAGGGGATCCGTTTCTACAAAACCCCGAAAGGGCCCGGCATATTCCGGCTCAAAGACCATGTCCAGCGCCTTTCCGACTCTTCCCACATTTGCCGCATAAAGGTCCCTTACGACTGGGACACCCTTTACCAGGCGCACATCGATCTGGTGCGTGTCAACGGCCTTGCGGACGGATACATCCGACCTGTCGTCTATCTGAAAGATGGGCCCATGGGCCTGCTGGTCACCGATGAACATCCTGTGGGGGTCTTTATCGCCGCCTGGGCCTGGGGAGCCTACCTTGGGGAAGATGGTCTGAAAAACGGTATCCGTGTCAAGATCTCCTCGTTTGCCAGGAACCACGTCAACGCCATGATGACCAAGGCCAAGATCAACGGGGCTTACGTCAACTCGATCCTGTCTAAAAGGGAGGCGATCCAGGCGGGGTACCAGGAGACCATTATGCTGGACACCGACGGGTATGTCAGCGAGGGCAGCGGCGAGAACCTGTTCATCGTCAGAAAGGGAGTTATCAAGACCACTTCCCTGACCTCCATACTCAGCGGTATCACCAGAGAAAGTGTGTTCACCCTGGCCGATGAACTTGGCTACCAGGTTGTGGAAGACCGCTTTACCAGGGACGAGCTGTACATTGCCGACGAGGCCTTTTTTACCGGTACCGCTGCCGAGATAACACCCATTCGGGAGGTGGACGACCGGGCCATTGGCGAAGGCCGCCCGGGTCCCGTTACAAAAGCCATCCAGGACGCCTACTTCAAGGCTGTTCACGGCGAGGACCCGAATCACATGGATTGGGTGACGGTAGTTTAAATTCCAGAATGAAGAAGGATGAAGGAGGGAGGATGAATAGAACTACTGCGATTTTCCTTCCACCTTCCACCTTCCTCCTTCCCTATTCCCTCTTCCATGCCCTTTCCCCCCTTACCCGAGTCGAGCAGGAGAGACTGTGACTGACAGACCAAAAGAGGGGGAAAAGACTCTTTTCCTCATTGACGGTTCCTCCTACATTTACCGCGCCTACCACGCCATTCGTTCCCTGAGCACACGCTCGGGTTTTCCCACCAACGCCATCTTCGGCTTTGCCAACATGGTCCTGAAGGTTCTGAGGGATCACAAACCCACCTACGCCGCCATGGTTCTGGACGCCCCGGGGCCCACTTTCCGGCATGAGATGTATCCAGAGTATAAGGCCAACCGGCCGCCCATGCCGGAGGACCTGGTGGTTCAGATGCCCCGTATCGACGACGTCATTGCTGCTTTCAAGTTACCTGCCATCAGGATCCAGGGTGTTGAGGCTGACGACATCATCGCGACCCTTGCCCGCAAATACGCCGGGGAGGTGGACCGGGTTGTTATTATATCCTCGGACAAGGATCTCATGCAGCTGGTGGGAGGCAATGTGGTCATGCTCGACACAATGAAAGACCAATGGATGGATGAAAAGGCAGTGTTTGAGAAGTTCGGCGTGGAGCCCTCCCGCGTGGTCCATGTCCAGGCCCTAATGGGCGACTCCTCAGATAATATACCGGGACTCCCGGGTGTCGGTCCCAAGACGGCCGGCAAGCTTATCGCCCAATTCGGTAGCGTTGAGGAGCTCCTGGAGCGACATCTTGAAGTGGGCGGGAAGCTTGGTGACAAGCTGCCTGAACAGGCTGAAGCGCTGCTAAGCTCCCTTTCCCTCGTTACACTCAAAGACGACATTGCGGTGGACAAGGTTCTGGATGACCTTGTCCTTTCCGGATTGGACACCCAGGCGGTGCGTGCATTGTTCGAGGATCTTGAGTTCGTGAAACTTGCCAACGAACTTGTCCCCAGGGAGTCCCTGGGCCGGGAAGGGTATAGAACTGTTACCACAAAAGAGGAATTGGATCACCTGGCCGCGCGCCTCCAGGGCGTGGATCGGTTTGCTTTTGACACGGAAACTGACAGCCTTGACCCCATGAGAGCTTCCCTCGTGGGGATCTCATTTTCCTGGGCTGAAGGCGAGGCGGCGTATATCCCTCTGGATCACCGCTATCTGGGTGCCCCGGTCCAGCTCACCCCCCAGGTGGTGAAAAAGAAACTGGGTCCCCTCATGGCTGATCCTGACAAAAAGAAGATCGGACAGAACATCAAGTACGATCTCAAGGTTCTTCACCGGGCCGGGTGGGAGGTCAGAGGGATCTCCTTCGACACCATGATAGCCTCCTGGCTCAACAGCCCTGACAGGCGCAGCCACGGCCTGGACGAGATAGCTTCCGAACTTTTTGGCCACACCATGATCACCTACAAGGAGCTTACGAAGAGGGGGCGTGAACAGGTCTCCATGATCGAGGTTCCTGTGGATGAGGCTTCCACCTATTCGTGTGAAGATGCTGACGTCACATTCCGGGCTGTGGGGCCTTTGGATTCTGGTTTGGAGGAGAAGGAACTGGTGGATCTGTTCCATGAGGTAGAGATGCCCCTTGTTGTAGTTCTGGGCGACATGGAGATGGCGGGTGTCCTTCTGGACACCGGGATGCTGTCTCGTATCTCTCTTGATCTGGGGGAGAGGCTCAGAGCTCTGGAGGGCAGGATCCATGAGGAGGCGGGGCATCCTTTCAACATCAACTCTCCCAGGCAGTTAGCCCAGGTACTCTTTACCGAACTGGGTCTGGCGCCGTTGAAGAAGACAAAGACCGGGTATTCCACCAACGACGAGGTCCTCCTGGAACTTTCTGAAAAGCACCATATGCCGGCCATGATCAGGGACTTCAGGAGCGTGGCAAAGTTAAAGTCAACCTACGTGGACGCTCTGCCCAAACTGATCCACCCGGAGACAGGCCGGGTTCATACCTCTTTCAACCAGACCGCCACTTCCACGGGCAGGCTTTCCTCTTCCGACCCCAACCTCCAGAATATCCCCATCAGGACCGATGAGGGCCGCCGTATACGGGAGGCTTTTGTGGCGCCGGATGGAACGGTGCTTCTGTCCGCGGACTATTCCCAGATCGAACTGCGCATTCTCGCCCATCTCTCCGGGGATCAGAACCTCATGGAAGCGTTTCGAAACGGTGAGGATATCCATAACCAGACGGCGTGCCAGGTCCTGGGCGCCCGGGACCAGGCTGTTGAACCGGAACTGCGCCGCAGGGCCAAGGTCATCAACTTCGGGATCATTTACGGGATGAGCGCCTATGGGCTTTCCAAAGAGCTGGGGGTTTCCCCGGGGGAGGCTGCGGGCATCATTGACGGATATTTCGAGGTGTACTCCGGCGTGAGGGACTTTACCGCCCGGACCGTGGACCAGGCCAGAGAGACAGGTTATGTCCAGACCCTGTTAAACCGGAGGCGCTACCTTCCGGAACTGGCATCCAAGAACCCCAACACCCGTCAGTATGGCGAGCGTATGGCGGTGAACACGCCGATCCAGGGAACGGCTGCCGATCTCATCAAGGTAGCCATGCTGCGCATCCACGAAGGGTTGGCCCTTGGAGTGCCGGGTGCAAGAATGCTTCTTCAGGTGCACGATGAACTTGTTTTTGAGGTCCCGGAAGGACAGACACAAGAGGCCTCCGCCTTCGTTTCCGGGATCATGGAAGGGGTCATGGAGCTTGAGGTACCCTTGATAGTGGATGTGGGATGGGGAAAGAACTGGGCGGAAGCGCATTAGGACTGAAGGAGGAATAGGGGATAGGGAAGGAGGAATATAGGCACAGTGGTATTCTTCATCCTCCCTCATTCATCCTTCTTCCTTCAATTTCCCCCTCATTGACCATAGCTTCCCCCATGTGTTAAATTTTTGTATGCCTTCCCGGGAAATCCGCACTTGCTTTGTCACTGGGGGGACGGGTTTCATCGGGAGCCACCTGGTAGGTCACCTTCTTCAGAGGGGCTGCGAGGTGCGGTGTCTGGTAAGGGATCGTTCCAGACTCAGGTGGCTTCAGGGGCAGTCCGTCACCATCGTTGAAGGTGACCTCAACTCCCATTCGGTTATCCGGGAGGCCGCATCGGGTACAGATGCGGTTTTTCATCTTGCAGGCGTGACGGCGGCCGGGTCCAGAGAAACCTACCGAAAGATAAACGCAGAAGGATGCAGGTCGGTTGCGGCAGCTGCTCTGTCGGCTCCGCATCCGCCGGATGTTTTTATCTATATGTCCAGCCTCGCGGCTATTGGACCCGGACATTTTGATGAAGTGGTGACGGAGAACCGTGTTCCACATCCGGTCACCGATTATGGGCGGAGCAAGCTTGCGGGTGAGCGGATCCTTTCGGAAATGGGTCCCTTGCCCCTGGTTGTGGTTCGACCTCCCGCAGTCTACGGGCCCCGGGATCGGGGAATCTTCCCTCTGTTTAAGTTGGCATCGATGGGGATCTTTCCGATTTTTAATTCCAAGGCCAGGATCAGCATCATCCATGTGGAGGATCTGGTCAGAGGGGTCATTAGTGCGGCTGTAAAGGGGCGGGTAGGGGAGACCTATTTTCTGACCTATCCTACGGCGGTGGATGCACGTGACTTTCCTGATCTTTTCGGCAATGCATTAGGACGCAGGGTGAGGACTCTCAGGGTACCTGTGCCGGTGCTTAAAGCAGTCGCAGCGGTATCGGAAACATGGGGTCGGGTTACGGGAAACATGCCGGTTTTTAACCGGGACAAGGTCAATGAACTTGTGGCAACATGGTTGGTATGCTCCTGGGAAAAGGCTCAAAAGGAGATCGCTTTTGAGGCCAACCGAGGCCTTGTGGATGGTCTTTCCGAGACAGCAAAATGGTACAGGGATCAGGGATGGTTGTGACCCTGTTGTCGATGGGTTCTTGATCAAGGTGAAAAAACATCAATATTGTCAGAGTGATCATCTTGAAAAAAACGGGGAAGGGTTTTTTGAGGGAGTCAATTAAGGGAGGGAACCAAGTGGGAATTTTCGACAAGTGCACCAGCTACAACATTCCGGACAAGATCATCGAAGCCGGGATGTATCCCTACTTCAGGATGATAGAGTCCCAGCAGGACCCGGTGGTCATCATGGACGGCCGGGAAGTCATCATGATCGGGTCCAACAACTACCTCGGACTCACATCCCACCCCAAGGTCAAGGAAGCCGCTATCGAAGCCATCAGGAAATACGGGACCGGGTGCGCTGGTTCCCGTTTTCTCAACGGGACGTTGGACATCCACGTCGAACTGGAGGAAAAACTTGCCCGGTTCTTCAGGAAAGAGGGCGCTCTGGTTTTTGCCACCGGCTATCAGACCAACCTCGGTGTATTGTCTGCCGTCATCTGCCGCGGAGATGTGGCTATCAGCGACCGGCTTAACCACGCCTCCATCGTAGACGGTCTGAGGCTCAGCATGGGCGAGGTGAGAAAGTTTAAACACAACGACATGGTGGACCTGGACAGGGTGCTTGAGGGGGCAGCGGACAGGAACAAGATGGTGGTGGTGGATGGGGTCTTTTCCATGGAGGGGGATATCAGCCCCGTTGACCAGATCGTGGCTCTCCGCGACAAACACGATTTCGGCTTAATGGTGGACGATGCCCACGGTGTGGGCGTGTTGGGCGAGACCGGCCGGGGAACAGCGGAGCACTTCGGGATCGAGGACGATGTGGATATCATCATGGGGACCTATAGCAAGTCTCTCGCTACCATAGGCGGGTTTGTTGTCGCGTCAGATGACATTATCAAATACCTGAAACACACCAGCAGATCCTTGATATTCTCAGCCAGCCTGGCTCCGGCCCTCGTAGCGGCAGTCAGTACCGCTCTGGACATCATAGACCAGGAGCCTGAGCGGCGTGAAAGGCTCTGGTACAACACGAATAAGATGATCGCTGGCTTCAAATCCTACGGTTTTGACATCGGCGACGCGGCTTCCCCCATCATCCCCGTGGTCGTAGGAGATGACATGCTGGCCTTTAAAATGGCGCTCATGCTGCAGGAGGAGGGTGTTTTCGCCAACCCGGTGGCCCATCCTGCTACCCCGCCCGATAGAGCTCTCATCCGGACCAGCTATATGGCGACCCATACCGATGAGCAACTGGACAGGGTCCTGGAAGCCTTCGTTAATGTCGGAAAACAGGTGGGATTGATCCAGTGACAATCTCAAATCTCAAATTTGATAGAGTCGCAAAAAGTCCAATCCGGGACTTTTCGCTCCACGGAAAGGGAAAGGCGTCGTTTTCCCTTTCCTTACAAATCAATGACTTACGGAGTGAGTCATTGATTTGGGCGCCCCGCGCGGGGCGCATTGATGACTTTTTGCGAAGTCATCAAATTTCAGATCTCAAAAAGGGCAACGGATCTGAATGCACTGCAAGGTGTTTGAGATATGAGATCTGAGATATGAGATAAGTGCAATGACCTTCCAGATAATCGAAGCCGAATCGGGCCAGGCTTTTAAACAGTTCATCAATTTTCCCTGGTCCATCTACCTGGACGACCCATATTGGGTGCCCCCTCTCAAGAGCGACGTGAAGGACCTCCTTTCCTTAAAGCACCCCTTCTACCAACATGCCGAGCGCAAACTGTTCCTGGCAATAAAAAATGGTCAGCCGGTTGGACGTATCGCCGCCATCATAAACCACAGGCACAACGAGTTTCACTCGGAAAAGACCGGGTTCTTCGGTTTTTTCGAGTCGGTTGACGATCAGAAAACGGCAGATGCTCTGTTGGCGGAGGCGGAGAAATGGATTCAGGAAAGGGGTATGGACCGTGTCCTGGGTCCGGTCAACCCCAGCACCAACGAGGAGTGCGGGCTTCTGGTGCACAACTTTCTGTCAGCCCCCTTTGTTATGATGACCTATAACCCACCCTACTACAGGGACCTTATAGATAACGCCGGATATGGCAAAGCCAAAGATCTTTACGCCTACTGGTACCATTTGGGCCGGGAACTGCCCAACAGGCTCGTGAGAATGGTAAAAATGGTCAAGGAGAGAGAACCTGGCCTTGTGGTCAGGCCTCTGGACAAGAGGCGGTTTGACTCGGAACTCGAGATTTTCAGGTTTGTTTACAACGAAGCCTGGGAGAAGAACTGGGGCTTTGTCCCCATGACGGACGCCGAACTCAGTCACATGGCGAAAAAGTTAAAACCCCTTGTGATCCCCAGCCTGATTAATCTGGCTTTCGTCGACGATGAACCGGCCGGTATTGTCCTTGGACTGCCTGATTACAACAACGTCCTGAAGATCCTCAACGGCACGATCTTAAACCCCTTCAGGACCGTCAAGGCGCTTCGTGCCGGGAAAAGGATCAGGACTGGACGCTGCCTGACAGTTGGAGTGAGGGAGAAGTTCCGTAAACGAGGTATCGAATCTCTCCTGTTCGCCATGACCTGGCAGGGCGGTATCGATATGAACTACCGGTACGGTGAACTCTCCTGGGTCCTGGAGGACAACCAGGCGATGATCGACGGTGCCACCCGGGCTTTTTCCGCCGAGCACTATAAAACATACAGGATCTACGAAAAGCAACTGGCAACCTGACATGGCCTTCGCTGATATCCGTTCCGAGATTCCCAGAACATTCTTTCACGTTCTGGGCGGTTTGTTCCTGGCCTGGATCGGATTTTTTATTCACCCTCCCTTCAACAAGTTACTGCTGGGTGCGATCTTTGCCGCGGCCCTCGTGTCGGAGGGGCTTCGTCTGCTTGTCCCCCGGGTGAACGCCTTGGCGAAGACCCTGGTCGGACCGTTCATGCGTCCCAACGAGGAGAAGGGCCTTACCGGTGCACCGGCATTTACGGGCGGGGTGTTTCTCTCGTTTCTCTTTTTTCATCCGTCGATCGCCCTGTCTGCCCTGGTCCCCCTTATCTTCGGTGACCGTGTCGGGCTTCTTGTGGGAAAATCGGTGGGCAGGATCTCTTTTAAAGGGAAAACCCTTGAGGGAAGCCTCGCCTGTTTGACGGCAAGTTTTATGGTTTATGCCATACTGGCACGTGTCTGGCCGGAGGTGTTCGGGTATGGTTGGATCCTTCTTTTTTCCGCCGCTCTCATCGGGACCCTGGCCGAGGCACTGCCCAGGCCTTTCGATGACAACCTTACGATACCGCTGGCGGTGGGACTATTTCTGACATTCGCAACTTCAGTTTGAAACGCAGAGGGAGGCCTGGAACCTGGAACGTGAAACCTGGAACCTGGAACGTGAAACCTGGAACCTGAGCGAAGCGAGTGAACAGGCGCAAGTCAGGTTCTTCTGAAATATGAGATCTGAGATTTGAGATTACCATCTATCGAACGAATTATGATCCGCCGGGCCCTGGCCGATGTTGTCCCTATTGTCATCGGTTACATACCCATGGGAGCAGCCTACGCTATCCTCGCCCGTCAGGCGGGGATGGGGTTGTTTCCAACCGTCCTTATGTCCCTCATCGTTTTCGCCGGGGCGAGCCAGTTCATCGCTGTTGGTCTCCTCGCGGGAGGCGCCACAGGTGTTGAAGTTGTCGCCACCACACTTTTTGTAAACCTTCGCCATGTTCTCATGAGTGCGTCCCTTTCACCGCACTACCAGGCTGCACCGAGGGGTCTCCTTCCCTTTGTGGCGTGGGGTGTGACCGACGAGACCTTCGCCATTTCAATCGGGCGCTACCTTTCCGGCGAGGCGGACCACAGGTACGGTCTCACCCTTCACTATACGGCCTACGCCAGCTGGGTTTCCGGAACGGTCGCGGGAGCGCTTGCGGGGGCTCTTATCCCGCCGGCCCTCCAGAGCAGCCTGGAGTTTTCCCTTTATGCCATGTTCGTTGGCCTGGTGGTCCTCCAGCTTACCGACCGGATTCAGCTTGCGGTGGCAGTGACTTCTGCTGGAATGTGCAGTGCTTTTTCCACCTTCATGGGAGGGACGTGGAATATCATAACAGCGGCGATCGTCGGTGCAACCATTGGTTTGGTTCTGGAAATTAAGCTTGGTAAGGGACCTAAAGATGGAGTCGGGCAATGATAGCCGCTGTTATGATCAGTACAAGGAGCAAAGTACAAGGTACAAGGGAAATCCTTTCCTTGTTACCTGTTACTTGTTACTTTTTACCCAGAGGAAAATGAACATGGATACCCAACGCCTCATATCCATTTTCCTCGGCATGATGTTTGTCACCTACATTCCACGACTCCTGCCCCTCTTTGCCCTTAGTCAGGTCAGGCTGCCAGACCTGCTCATGAGCTGGTTGTCCTATTTGCCCGCTGCCATCCTCTCTGCTCTAATTTTACCAGGCGCTCTGATGCGTGACGGTGCGATCGATGCCGGTATTAGCAACCCTTCCCTCTGGGCACTGGCTGCCAGTTTCGTGGTGGCCATCTGGACCAGGAACCTCATCCTGACCATGGTGGTGGGCGGTGTAGTGATATTTCTAGGTCAAATCGTTCTATGAACGATTTGACCATTTGAGGATTGAGCGTTGATTTAATTCGAAATTCTTAAGTCGGAATACGAAATTCCTTTTCCTCCTGGCGTCTGATTACCGATTACTGCTCCTTGACATTGGCCCCGTCTCCGGTCTAATCATCTCAGGTTGTAAACACTGGAGGGAGAAAGGTCAGGAAACGTGTTTACCGTTGTCTCGTACAAATGCAGGTCTGCAAGCGTACTATTTACGGTGTGTGCGATCGTTATCCTGTCACTTGCGCCCATCAACGGTGCATATGCCCTTGACCTGGGAAACCTCACCCTCGCGCAGACAATGAAAATTTCCATCGTGCAGAATCTTTATATTGAAGCTGAAAGTTACACTTTAGCCTCATCGCGGGCGTCGGTCCTCTATGAACAGGGCAAGTTCGATCCAACCTTCAACTTCTCCCTGAGCCATTCCACTGTTGAGGACGAGACACCTACAAGTCTGGCACCAACCAGCGAAGCAAATTTTCGGGGGGACATGAGTCTGCAACTCAACTCTCCCTACGGCACGACATACGAATTCAGGTTGGGGACGGAGTGGGTGACCACCGACCTGGAGTTCGTTCTTGATGAACCCTACTACGAGTCCGAGGTGGCCTTTATTCTGACCCGGCCGCTGCTCAGGGGATATGGAGAGGATATACCGACAACGGGCATTCGCATGGCCAGGAACAACCTGGAAATATCCAGGCTCCAATATGACGAATCGGTATATACAGCTGTGGCAAGCGCTATTGAGGCCTACTGGGAACTGTTCTTCGCCCGTGCGGACCTGGATGTTGCCAGAACATCGCTGGAGTTGGCCCAGAACCTCCTGAAGGAGGTTCGGAACAGGATCCGTGCGGGCAAGCTTGCCTCCCTGGAGGTTTTTAAAGCGGCGTATCGTCAGCAGGATCGAGGGGATACACGACCAACAACAGCCGGTTCTCGTGGGGACACGCTCAGTGGCCGCTTCCGAACACCTGGCTGCTCTTCTGGATGAAAGGGGGATCAAACACCGGGTCCTCAACGCGCGGCAGGATGCCCAGGAAGCCGAGATCATTGCCCAGGCAGGTCAGTTGGGGCATGTGACGGTTGCTACAAATATGGCGGGCAGAGGGACGGACATCAAGCTGGGACCTGGAGTGGAGGAGCTCGGGGGGCTGCATGTTATTGCCACCGAGCACCATGACGCGCGCCGAATCGACCGCCAGCTGTTCGGCCGCTGTGGTCGACAGGGTGATGCGGGTAGTTACGAACTGATCGCCTCGCTGGAGGACCATTTCCTGGCTACCTTTAAGAAAACGACCTTCGGGAGGCTGGCCACGGTTTCAAACCGGACTGGCCGGAGCGTGTCCCACAGGATAGGGGACCTTTTCGCTGCGGGCGCTCAGCGCAAGGCCCAGCGCAGGTATACGGCTGCCCGGAAGGAACTGCTCCGTTTCGATGAGTCTTTGGAGTCAGCCATGGCTTTTTCGGGGAAAGGGGAATAAGTCAGTGCAGGGTGCAGAGTGTAGAGTGTAGAGGGAATCCGAATGGAGAATCAGGAATAAAAAATTTGAGGATTAATGCCGCGCCGTTGTTGCTCTGGATCCTCAATGCTCAATGCGGAATTCTCAATGGCCTATTTTCCCCCCACATGCAGATACGCGATCCCCAAAGTCAGAGCCCTGCATTTAACCTCCGTGAACCCCGCCTCCAACATCTCCTGGCCGAGGCGGATCGGATCAGGAAATTGATCCACGGATTCGGGAAGGTAGCGGTAGGCCTCAGGGTTGCCTGAGATCATCCCCCCGAGAAAGGGCATGACCCGGTGAAAGTAAAAACGGAAAAGGGGGCCTAACAGGGGCCTGTCCACGGGGGAAAATTCCAGGATGATCACCCGTCCTCCAGGAACCAGGACCCTGGCCATTTCCCTGAGCCCCTCAACCCGGTGAGCCAGGTTCCGCAGCCCGAAGGCGATGGTAACGGCCCCAAAGGTGTTTTCCCTGAAGGGAAGGGCGTAGGCGTCTCCTCCCGTAAGCCGGACCCTCTTAGACCCGCCGGCGTAAACTTTGCCCGCGCCGATTCGCAGCATGGGGAGAGCAAAATCGGTTCCGACGATGAGCCGCTCGCCGGGGCACCTCTCTTCCAGAGTCATGGCCACGTCGGCAGTGCCGGTGGCGATGTCGAGGATAGGGCTGTTTCCCCCTTCCGGTATCTCGGAGGCAAGTTCCCGCCGCCACCGCACATCGATGCCCAGGCTGAAAAGGCGGTTTAAAAGGTCGTACCGCCCCGCGATGGACGAGAACATTTTGCGGACGGCGGGGGAACCGGTTTTTATAGGTTCGGACATTTAACTCTCCGGTAATGCTGAGGTGTTTGACGTTCTAAAATATATCCGAATCAAGATGGAATTAGAAGGGAAAGCAAGTTAGGATCAGTTGTCCGAACCTTGAAACGGAGAAACGGAGAAACGGGAAATCGGTGAAAGGAAAGAATGCAGAACACAGAACGCAGCACGCAAAAGAAGATCAAAACCAGGTTATCGCTCTTGCAATGAAATATGCTCTCCCGAATTAAGGGTTTTCTCATTCCGTTTAAATTTTTCTCTGCGTAATTCTGCGATGGTTCCTTATGGTAACCTCTGCGCAACTCTGCGTAAAAAGGTCTAACCGTTTTAGCAGGCACTTAAAAGCCGGAGCATCGCTCCGGCCTCTATCTGGAATTTGGAATCTGAAATTTGAAATTAGCCCTCAATCATTTTCAAAAACTCTTCCACGATCGTCTGGTCCCACATCCCCTTGTCGGCCTCCAGGCGCAGGATTCCGGCCGACTCCTCCGGTGTGAAGGCTGGCCTGTAGGGCCGACGTCTGGTGAGGGTATCGTAGACATCAACTGCCGAAACTATCCTTGCCAGGAGGGGGATGCTGTCACCCTTAAGGCCCTCGGGATAACCTTTTCCGTCTGATCGCTCGTGGTGGTGCTTTATAATGGGGAGGGCGCTGTCGAGCATGGTGAAGGCCCGGCATAGATCGTAGCCAAGCTTTGCGTGTGATTTGACCATCATGAACTCTTCGGCAGAAAGCATCCCCTCTTTTGCCATGATCTTTCCGGGCAGGAAGATCTTACCCACATCGTGGAGCAGCCCCCCCCATCTCAGGGCTTCCAGCTCTTCCCGGTCAAGTCCGAGGCGTGTTCCGAGGGCCACCGCACGGTTGGACACCTGCTGGCCGTGGCCCTGAACATCTACGTCCCCCTCCTCCAGAAGCCGTATGAGCTTTTTGAGAAAACTTCCGACCTCTTCGGTTCCTGACTTCAGCTGTGCCATGTTCAGAGAGTTGCGGACCCTGTGGAGGAAATAATCAGTGCCGGATCCAGGAGGGATATAGTCGGCAGAATCCGGTATTGAGGGTGCAGGGGAACCGCCCACATGTCCAGTGTATCTAATAAGAACAGGAGTTTCAGGGTCAGTGAGAGATGGTATCAGGCGCTGGAGCAGTGCGGGTATTTTCTCCAGATCCCCCTGAAGAATAACGAGGTTTGCCTTAACTTTTCCAGGAGCGCGGTCTCCTTCAAGGGGAAGAGCCTCAACCTTTTCGTACCCCTGTGCATTCAGAACGGTGACGAGGTCACTACTCCCAGTATTGTCCCCCGCAATCAAGATCTTTTGCCCGTTTGCCGAGTGAACTTTCCGTCCTGTGAGGTCATGTGGTCCGGCTTTGAACATGTCACTGATGCGGCGGGGATCCCAGGTATTCTCTCCGATGGAAACGGTGACAAGGCGAATTTCCCAGGGGGGAACCCCGATCTCTTCGGAACGGGCAAGTATTCTCTCAAGGGCTATCTGAGCCCTGTCAGAGGGTGTTTCAGGGAGAATGAGGGAAAGGTCCAAGTCTCCTGTGATGAAATCAAGATCAAAATTTCTGAGGTTGGATCGCGTCTCACTGGAGATCTTAAGGAAACTCTCTTCTGTTGATACCCTGATCCTGGCGACGGTAAAGGGAAGCTGAGCCTTCTGGGACCAGTTGACCATCTCAGGATAGACGAAGCGAAAGAACTCCTGCCCGGGAATCCCGGAGGAAGGGTCTGTAAACCCGTGCTGATTGAGCAGCAGATTGTTCCCAAGAAGTTTCCGGTGCCCTCGATTCCTGTAAAGCAGCCGGCGGACGCGGGTAAGAACTTCCATGTCATTAAACGGTTTTACAAGATAGTCGTCTGGCCCTGAGTTAAGCCCTACGATCCTGTTGTCGAGTTCGGGAACCGAAGTAAGCATCAGGAGCGGCGTGTATTTTGTCTCTTCCTGTCTTTTCAGGTATCGGCAAAGCTCCAGGCCGTCCAGATCCGGAAAGAGAAGGTCCACGATAACCAGTTGGGGTGTTTGTCTTTTAACGTGCCACAGGGCATCGGCAGAGTTCCTGGCTTCAATAACGTTACAGGGGATCCCCTCCAGCACGCGTCGGATATTTGCCAACTCGGCCGCCTCATCTTCAACCAGAAGGATGGTGGGAGGGGAGTTGTTGGCGCAAAACGGTTTGATATTTTTGCTGGCAAAGAAGCTTTCCTGGATACGGATCTGGCCGAGGAGCTGTCTGTTCCTGAGCAGCGACCCCACTCTGGAAAGAAGCTCCAGGGATTTGACTGGCCTGATAAGGGTGTCGTCACAGGAATCCCTCTGAATGTCCCGAACGTAATCTCCGCCATCAGGTTCCCTCAGGTGCAGAAGGGGGAGGGGAGATGCCTCTTCAAGTCGCTGCATAAGGTCGGAGAAGGAGCCGGTCTCATCCTGGGCGTGATCGGCATCCACAATGATAAGGTGAGGTATGCTGTCGGCAAGGCAGGACAGCGCCTCGTCGGAACTGTGAAAGGCGGCAATGTTGTAATCGGCTCCCAGCAGTTGGGCCCTTAATGCGGTTCTCTCGGAGTTTTCCGGAGTTATGATGTAAATGAGAGGTTCCCAGCTCATAAGGTCTATATCCTTGCGAAAATTATGCCGATTATAGTCAAAAAAGGAAAGACAGGATATTAACACTTCTGACACTGCAAGAGGAGTAAATGCCAGGGGATCAAAAACGGGTAGCGTTGTAAAAAATACCTTATATTACAGTTTGTTAGGAGTCTTCCCCTGTTTCATGGTGTTTCCAGGTCAGTGGGTTGTGAAAAAAACCTGGAAAGCTGATCCCCATGCCGTTGGAACGGCCGACAAGGCCTAGGTTAATCAAAAGTTGTAATATTTTCAACAATTTGGACAGGAAAAGTAAAGGACCATGTGACAGGGAAATACAGACTCTATGGAGGTTAAAACATGAAGAAGATACCTTTGCTTTCGATGGTGTTAATCACTGCGACTATTTTTGCCTTGATGCTCCCGGGCTCCGTTTCGGCCCAGGTGGAGGGAACGATTTCAACGACGGTAATCGACGAAGGGGTCTACGTAACGGTCAAGGAGAGCGTGACGGGGGAAGTCCTGTCTCTTTACAGGATAGAAGGTGACCGCATCGTTCCTGTGGATACGGTGGTCAATACCAGTAACAGAAGCAACAGTGATACCAGTTTTCCGAAGAGATACCTCATTCGACTGGATGTGGAGAACAGATAAATAAATTGACGGTTCAGACCGTCAATTTATTTATTCATCTTCAAACTGAGTGAGGCTGAAAATTTTGTACCCGGCATCTATAACCTTCTTGTGCCCGCCCACGTCCGGCAGGTCCACGATAAAGGAGATCTCCTGCACGATTCCTCCGAGCTTTTCCACAAGCCTTGCTGAAGCGAGAGTCGTTCCCCCGGTGGCCAGCAGGTCATCGATAAGGATCACGCGCTCTCCATCTGACAGGGAGTCCCTGTGCATCTCGATAATGTCAGTTCCATACTCCAGGATGTACTCCTCCTGGACCGTTTCACCGGGCAGTTTTCCCCTCTTCCGGATGGGGATGAAACCCTTCCCCAGGACGTAGGACAGAGCGCCCCCGATGATAAATCCGCGAGCTTCGATTCCCACGATGGTATCAAACTCAAAACCAAGATCATCAGATATGTAGTGCTGGGCCAGGCTGTCGATGACGAGCCTGAACCCGACAGGATCCTTTATCAGGGTGGTGATGTCACGAAACATGATCCCCGCCTTGGGGTAATCGGGAATGGACCTTATCCGTGATTTGATGGGCATGCAAGGCTCCTTTTTTCTGGTGGCATTACGATCCGGGCTGATATGCGGTGTAATATACAAGAGACGGAGCGAGGAAGGAAGAGCGCTGTTGATCAGAAAAGGGTGATGCCGATTCCGGACTCATTGTTACTGAAAATCCCTTGATGCATCATGTTCCAGGTGCTGGAAGCAGTTCCAGAAATTGTCCTGCTTTCTGAAATACCGATATGGCAGCTGGGTACTCCAACAGACGATACCACTGGCTTCACTGACTTGGATGGGATGATATACGATAAGCGCCTGAGCGCATATTTCCCGGGATAAAGGTAAGGGGGATGCTCCAGGCCCGAAGATTACACGTCAGCGGGCTCTCCAGCTTTTTCTTCAGAGGACTCTTCCCCTGCTTCTACGGACTCTTCTACCCCGTCCCCGGCAACAGATTCTGCGTCAGTGGTGAGCGCATCACTCTCTTTTTTCTCTGCCTTTCGAAGCTTTTTCTCATCCTTTTTCTTCTTTTTTGCCAACTCTTTCTGGCGTTTTTCATACTGATAGTTGCGTCTGGCCATTAAACCGTCCTTTGAGTGGATGAAATGGTTGGTGAGGATCAATAATCGGGACCTTCAATCTGCCCCATGTGCTGCAGCGCTTCAGTTCTGATCGGTAGTCAGTTCCCTGACTGAGCCTTACGGTATCATGTTCTTGGCCTATCCGCCAGAAACATCATCAATCACGATTTTCAGGTCCACTCCTTGACCTTTGACCGCCTTTCCTGTTAAAGTGAAAAATATCACAATTAAGGGGTGTATATGAAGTGGATGACAAAATCGCTTCTTACTGTAGTTGGTGTAACAGTTATTTTCGGCACTGGATTTATCCTGGGTGAGAAAATGGCGACGCGACATCTGGACTTTGCCAACATGCGCGTCAACCATGCACTTGAATACAAGAGGTTGATCGAACATTACAGCCCTGACATAAAGTCTCTTGCAGAGAGGTTGCAAACACCTGAAGAGGCCTATAAATACGTCAGAGATCAGATCCAGTTCGAGCCCTGGCGTTCTGTGGAAAGACCAAGCACCATAATCCGGGAAGGGGCGGCCAGCTGCCTGGGCAAAGCGGTTCTATTGTGCAGTATTTACCGTGCCATGGGTGTGGAGCCTGAATCCACCTTCGTAGTGACGGGGCAGGTGGTCTCGGATGAAGGAACGGTGGAACACGCCTGGGTAAGCCTCATCCACGACGGCACACACTATCAGCAGGATCCTTCCAACCTTCTCGGTCACTTTGATTTTGGGGATTTCCCTGAAAGAAAATACAGCAGATCTTTTATAAGTGCGGAGAAATACTGCTTCAATGACCAGGGGTTCGCTGTGGTGTCACAGCTAAACCGCATGGGCGATGCTTCCGCTCAGTAGGATAGGTACGGCCCAATCAACCTAATCCAAAAGGAAGGCCCAGGATGGCAGAAACACCCTGGGCCTTTATCTGTTTTTTAAGCCGGTGCGCGCTCCTTTAATCTTCATGCGACCGGCAAAGCTGGCCCGAAGGCCCGATCTTATTTCAATACGTCTACATTGACACCGAAAGTCATTGTGCCGATGGCCCTGCCCTTGTTCATCACTGGTACTGAGACCTGGGATAGATTTTTTCCGTCTTCCACCTCGACGTCAGCCACTAAAACAGAACCGATGCCGCCGTTAAAAGCCTCGACAAACTTGGCCTCGTCGCCTTGCCAGTAGTCGCCGGTCTTGTCCGTCATGCAGACGTTGGCGCCCTGGTTGTCGGTGACAAAGAGTTCAAAGAGGTAGGGGTGAGCTTTGACAATCTTTTTAGCCGCTTCGGCGCATGGGCTGACCATCATGTCATCCTGGATAGCGATCGTTCCATCCAGTATGCCTCTCCACACGCGATCCGTGTCTTTAATATAACTGAGGGTCAGGCCCTTTTTGTTCTGGGCTTTGACGGCCTTGACAATTGTCTTGTCCATGCCGTAATCGGCCAGGACGGTGTTGGCGGTCTACTTCAGCATCTTCGTGTCCACATCCGCAGCGAAGACGGTACCCATCATCGATATAACAAACACGAATGCAGCAATGATTCTGATCGCTCTTTTCACGGGAATTGCCTCCTGACAGCTGGATTTAATTCTGTTTCAAAGAACCTTTTCGCGATAACTAGAACTTTAAAATATACCCTGGTAGTCTTACCCCCTTTCAGCTTATCGCTGAGGACATCTGATCCGCAAACGTCACCTAGCCCGCATTATTCATGATGCAAATGAGATGTCAGCTAACTGTGTGGCAATTAAAGATAAATGGGAATGGCG
>JARGFZ010000033.1 GCA_029210965.1 bacterium
CACCCCCACCTCGGTCCTCCCCCCTCAATAGGGGGAGGAAGAATTAGGAAGATGACTATTTTATGCTCGCAATGACAATTATGTGTGGATTCCGTATCATTGCTTCCGTCGACGCTCCCTTGGAGCTATGACGTGACAAGCCGCTTAGCCCGGAATGACGGAAGGATTTTCTCTCAAGCGCCCATGTTCCCCCGGGCCCTTTTTCCGACACGCCGATAATATGTTTCCCGCACATACGCTCATACGCACGCTCCACGCACCTACGAGATCTCTCCTCTGCGTTAAGGCTTTAATTGTTTATGTTCAGGTGCTTGTGGAGCGGATCCTGTGAATGATCTCGGTGGTGGAAGTGCCGGGGTGAAAGGCCAGGCTGAGAACTTTACCCCCATCCGCCTGGACAACATCCCCTCCAACGATATCTTCCACCGCCCAGTCTCCACCTTTGACCAGTATGTGTGGCCTGACCCTGCGGATCAACTCCAGGGGAGTATCTTCGGCGAAAGGCACGACAGCATGGACACAGCGCAGCGCCAGCAGGACTTCGCTTCGCTCTTCGAGGTTCAGGATCGGCCGTCCCGGACCCTTAAGCCTCCTGACCGATTCGTCGGTGTTTACGCCAAGCACCAGCAGGTCCCCCTGATCCCGGGCCTGCTGAAGGTAGCGGACGTGACCCGGATGAATGAGGTCGAAACAGCCGTTGGTAAAGACGATGGAGTACCCGGATTCACGCCAGGCGCCGGAAGCTTTCCCGATGGTGTCCATCGTGTATAGGCCAGCGCCCGGTTTCAATCCAGAGCCCTCACGGCCGCCAGTAGAAGAGGCAGAAGCAGTTCGTGGTGACCGGTGAGGCTGATGCCTCGTCCTGTACTGCCCGTGGGCCTTCCCACCACGTTGACCCTGGGACGGTAGTGCTGGATGAAGTCCATATTAACGGTGGTCAGTCCTTCCAGAGAATACCCCAGGTTGAGGGACAGGGAGCAGGCCTTCAGAAAAATCTCGGGGATGATAACAGCAGACCCCAGGTTGATGAAGACACCGTTCTTGAGGGCAGCGACCTGCCTGCTGAACAAACGGAAATCATCCAATGTGGCTTTGCCCGTGGCAGCGCCGTCACAGGTGGGGTGCATATGGATGATATCAGTCCCCAGGGCGACATGAACGGTTGCCGGAATTTTGTTTCGGTAGGCAGAGGCAAAGATGCTTGCGCCGGCGTGAGGAAAACCCTGGTCCTCGATGAGCCTTCCCACAGGGAATCCAATGCCTTGACCCGAGGCGGCTCCATCGTTGATGGCGCTATTGAGCTGGGCAGATGTTTCCAGGGCCATGCCAAAGGTTCCCTCAGAGAGCACTGCGTCCACATCTTCGGAGGTCTTCCCGGTGAGGGCCAGTTCGTAATCGTGGATGATAGTCGCGCCGTTGGTGGCGATACCGGTAAATATCCGGTCTGCCAGGGCCTGGGCGATGATGCCTCCGAGACCAACCTTGATGGGGTGTGCGCCCATGCCCAGAAGCACACCTTTGCCCTCACCGCGAGCGCGGTGGATAGCCTGTGCGGCCAGCTTCAGATCCCGAGCTGCGCTGATATCCGGCAGGGATTTAAGCCACCCGGTAAAGCTCTCATCTGAAGGGACACCTCTGGCTATCTGCCTGATCGAGACCTTGCCCGGGCGATCATGGACGGAATAGGTCTTGATCCCGGAAAGATCAAGCGCCTTTAACGGTGTATGGGGGTAGCGGATTTCAGGTGCCATGAGAGAACAGCTGGATCTCCATGATCTCACAGATTACATGCAGGGCCAGGTGGTGTACCTCCTGTATGCGCGGGGTTGACTGGTCCGGAACAGCCATACATATATCACAAAGGGAGGAGATCTTGCCGGATTCGCTGCCGGTCATGCCGATAGTGGCCATGGAGAGGAGGTTGGCCTGTTCCAGAGCCTTGAGCACGTTGGGGGATGTTCCGCTGGTGGAGATGGCCAGGAGTACATCACCATCACGCCCCAGTGCCTCCACCTGCCGGCTGAAGATCTGCTCATATGAGTAATCGTTGGCGATGGAAGTCAGAACCGAGGTGTCGGTGGTAAGCGCCAGGCCAGGAAGGGCTTTTCGTTCCATGAGGAACCTGTTTACCAGTTCAGCGGCAAAGTGCTGGGCATCGCCGGCGCTGCCTCCATTTCCAATAACCAGCACCTTGCCTCCCGCCCGTATCGCCTTGACCATGGTGTCGGCGATGAGGGCTATTGTCCCTGCCTGCTCTTTGCAGAATCGCTCTGTAAGAGAGGACAGTTCCTGCCCCCGCTGGATGATGATCTCCTGGTATTTTTTCATAAGGGTTACCCCTGGTAAAAAGTGAAACGTGAATAGTTAATGGAGGTTGACTGCCTGGTGAATATTGCTCAGTTTTCCACGCTTCACTCGTTGTTAAGCTGAAACGCTATCCCCTCCAGGTCGATAGCGAAATCCACATTTTTCAGGATGATCCCGGGGGGAACCTTGATGGTGGCTGGGGTGAAGTTGAGGATGCCCCTTACACCCGCGTCGATGAGCTTGAGAGCGACCTTCACCGCGTTGTCAGGGGAAACGGCTATGATCCCGATCCGTATAGCCATTTCCGGGCAGATCCGGGCCATTTCGTCCTGAGGGTAAAGAGGGATGTCCTGAAAGCTCCCCATCTCCACGAGAATGGGGTCTCGTTCGAAGATAGCGGAGATCTTGAATCCTCTTTTTGCAAGAGAGTCTGTGCTCAACAGGGCGAACCCAAGGTTGCCAGCTCCCACAAGGGCGCAGTTCCAGGAGTGGTCGATCCCAAGGGCCTTCTTTATGTCCACCTGGAGGTTCTCCACATAATAGCCCACTCCCCTTACCCCGAACTCCCCGAAATAGGCGAAGTCCTTGCGAATCTGTGCAGGATTTGTACCGCACTTTCTAGCAATATCGGAGGAAGAGACAATCTTTTTTCCCGACTGTAGAAAGCCTGCCAGGCATCGGTCGTACAGCGACAAGCGCCTGATCGTGGCGTCCGGGATCTTGACGCGGCTCACCTTTTTAAAAGCCATGTTCTCACCTCTATCTGGTATCTTTCGTAATATTTGACAGATCCCGGACAGCTTTTTCCAGGATCTGTACGGCATAATCCGGGTTGTGTATGGGGGCGCTGTTTCGGATGAACAGGATGTTGTGTCGGGCATTCTCCATGGTACGGCGGGTATCCGTATCACCATAGGATTCGACGCTCAGCTTGTTCTCAGTGGTTTTCAAAGCGTTCTCTGCCCGCATAAGAGCCGTTGAGATTTCCTTTTTCCACTGTCCGATGTTTTCAGTATAGCTCTTCGGGTGGCAGGACTGACAGGCTGCCTCAACGGCTATCATGTTAAGGCCGGTAAACGCCGCTCCCATGCCGCCGGAGGGGTCCGGTACGATATGGCAACCGTTGCAGCCTACATTGGCCTTGTACATGGGAGAGGGTAAGGGGGCAACTCCCTTGGCACCTGTTCCCCTGAACATGTCCAGCATCCCCTTATGTTTGTCCTCGTGGCAGGAACCACAGTAGAGGGGCTGAACCGAGGATTCATCCGGGATGGAATGTTGAATGGGGTCATGGCAGAGTGTGCATTCCACCTTGTGGTCGGTAACGTGAACCCTGTGAATAAGTTCGACAGGTTCGTCGAGGGCCTCTTCCATGGGCCGGTCATGGCACCCCCTGCAAGATTCAGGTTTCAACTGCCCATTACCCCTGGTTACGGTCTGGTGGCAGCTGATGCAGGGAACACCTCTCTCCCTCAAAGGAGTGTGATCGAAGCTGTCTGGCTGTATGGCAATATAATCGTTCTCCCCCGTAGTGTGACAGAGGAAGCATTCCGAATTTGCCGCTTCCTTTACGCCATCTTTAAAGTGGCAGATAAAGCACGCATCCTCAACGACAGTGACATGTTCCCCCATTGCGACACGGGAGTGGCATGTTGTACACCTGAGGATCTTGCCCCTTTTTAGCTGTTGGAGGTGAGGTGTGTGATCGAAGCGTATATTATTGGCAAAGGTCACCTTGCCGTCTAAAAGCCTCCTGGAATGGCACTCTCCCTCCAGGCAGCTGGCGTCGTTTACTTCCGCCCTCCTGTGTTCACCGTATGTTCGGGTAAGATAGCTGGCCACCTGTGTGAGAGCCTTGAACTGCGGTACGAACTGCTGCTCGTCCGACGGTTCGAGGTGGCAGTCAACACACGGCACGGTATTGTGGGCTGAGGTTTTCCAGTCCTCATAATAAGGTCTCATAATGTGGCAGCTGCTTCCGCAGAACAAAGCCGATTCGGTTATCTCCTTGACACCCCAGGCTCCCAGCACGATGGCAATAAACACGAGGAGCAGGACCTCGTAGAACCGCAGTCTCCTTACCAGTGCGAAAAATTTACCGATAGCCTTCATTTCCGGTGATGCTCCTGTTCTCTCTGCCTGGCCTCCGGACTGCCAAAAAGTTGTCTCCTGTGCTGATCCCTTTCGGCGAGTTTAATCTTAAACCCAAGCAGGGCGAGGATTATGACAGCCAGAAGGGCTATAAACAGCAGGATGATCTTTCGTAGCCCCTTTTCCAGATTATAGTCTCTGGCCAGATCCCAGGAAGCCATCATCTTCACTTTGGCCATTCCTGTCAACTCTTCCCAGTCGGTGTCCACCGAGTGGATGGCGGACTCTACACGAAGCAGCCAGCCATGAGCCTCCTGGTTCAGTTTGTCCATTTCACCGGTCTCTACCCCTGCGAGCCTGAATTCTTCTGACATGTTCCGGAGGGAGCCAAGGAAGCTCATGGCCACCCCCAGGTTCTCGTCGATCTTACGCCCCAATTCCCACGCGCTGCTGGCCACCTGATGGCACTCCTGACAGTTGTCGGTGATCCGGCCGATGATCTCAGCTATGCCTGTTGCTTCAACCCCGTGATAGCCGTGACAACGGGTGCAGGACGGTTCGCCGGTAAGTTGCAGAGACTCACCATGGGGGCCGGCCTGGAAGTATTCGTACTCCCTGGTGTGGCAATTTCCACAGATCATTTGAGTGCCTGTTATCGTGAGAGCGGTGGCACGATGGGCGCCGTGGCAGTCAGGGCATGCCGGGGCACGGGTGTTTGTTCCGTTTACCCGGGCCCGTCCATGGACATCTTCCAGGTATCTCCACGGTCCTGCCTCATCATCAGAGCTCCCCTTACCGTGACACTGGAGGCAAAGGCTTACAACACGGGTGGGAAACACAGGGGAAGATGGGTCTGTGATCCGATAAATACCATGGCTTTGATGGCAGGTGACGCAGGTGGGTGTGTTCTCTTTTTTGGAGGTGCCGTGAGACCCGGACAGGTATTGAGCAGTCTGGTCCGTGGAGATGGTGGGGTCCGGGATGCGGCCGGTATCAGAATGACATCCTCCACAAAGGTCCACAGATTCTCTTTTATTCGGGACACCCACAAAACCGTTTGAAGGGGCCATGGCCGATTCCAGGCCTTTTGGATCTCCTCCATGGCAATCGTGGCAACCGAGTCCGGCCTCCCTGTGGACATCCCGTTTCCAGAGGCTGACAGGCTCAGCTTTTTTCTGATCGAGGGCACTGTGACAGGATTCACACGAAGTTGTGACCATGCCCATAACGCCTGAAGCGAACAGGAGGAGTGCAGACAAAGAGACTATTGATAACCTCGCAAAAAGTCTTTTCAAGCCATTTTGCGAGGCGGGCTTAATATAGTCGCTCTCCCCCTTATTTTTCCTCTCCCCGCCGTGGGAGATGGTCAGGGTGAGGGGGGAAGCTTTACCCCCACCTCTAATCCTCCCCCCTCGAGGGGGAGGAAGAATGGGGAAAATGACTTTATTATGCCTCATACCGGCACTCCGGTTGAAAACAGGAGGGACCAGGCCAGAAAGATCATCCAGAGAAGGAACGGTATGGCCACCAGTATCCGGCGCTTAATTGAACGCTGTCCTGAACGGTCCAGAAGGGGAAGAAGGACGAAGAGTGCCGCAAAAATGGTGATGAGGACCACGGTCATGCCTGGGCCAGACGCGATGTTATCCAACAGGACGGCCGGTTTCAATATCCACAGGGTCCTGGTCCCTGGATCGGTTGCTGCCAGCGGGTCGGCGATCTGGTCCAGGGGCAGTGGGAACAGGGCTGAAAGGACGGCGATGACAGCCACCGTGGCCATGATCGCCATAAGGATCCTGAGAACAAAGTTGGGATAGAAGGGATATTCCTTCTGCTCGCCACGCCTGGCGTGTTTCCTCCGGCCCTTGAATGATCTGGTGGTCACAGCGGCTCCGATATGCCCAGTTTTCCGGCTATGGCGAAATGGACGATCATAAGCAGGGTCGTAAAAGTGGGGAGAAGGAAAACGTGGAATACATAAAAACGGGTGATAGTAGAGCCGGTGACGTTCTCGCCTCCCCGCAGAAAAAACATGATCTGGTGCCCGATGACAGGAAAGTTGCCCACAAGGTCAGTCCACCACACTGCCGACCAGTAGGCGGAGCGGGTCCAGGGGAGGAGATCTCCGGTAAGGATGAACCCGGCAGTGAGAAAGAAAAGGATACAGCCGATGATCCAGTTCAGGTCTCGCGGCCTTTGATAGGCGCCCTTTACAAAGATCCTCAGGACATGGACGGAAAGGGCAAGCATCATCCCGATGCCGGCCCAGTGATGGGTTGTTCTGAAGAACCAGCCGAAGGGCGCCCGACCCGACAGGTAGAGTATCGTTCTGTGGGCTTCGGGATCAGCCGGTATATAGAAAAACATGAGGAGAAGGCCGGTGGCGGCCTGGATCAGAAAGAGGAGGAAAGCTACTCCCCCGAAACAGGACCACCAGCTGATGTGAGGGATCGGCTTTACAAAGGATGCCTCAAGAGCCTCCTTTACCGAGACCCTGCCCTCATGGTGTCTGGAAATGAACCCCTGGATCCCTACCCGCTCCAAAAGGTATGTCAGGAGGTCTCCATTAGCCCGCCGGTCCTTGCTGCTCATGAGCGATCCCGTGCCCCGTAAATACGGTTGCCGATGACCTTGATTTTGAGGGTTTCCAGGGGTGAGGTGGCGAGTCCGTGGATGAGGTTGCCGCAATGCCCGAAGGTGCAGCCGTGACCCTCACATAGAAATAACTGGTTATACGGATCCCATTTGATACTGGATCCCCGGTAAGTGCAGTACCCTGAGACCACGGTGAGGTTGCCCCGGCTTGTGGCCAGAAGCCAGGGGCGCCTCTCCAGCTCAAAAGCGAAAGCAGTGTCGGGAGCTACATCATCAAGGGAGGCAATGAAGTGATAGGAACCTGGTGATGTCCGAGGAAGTCGGACGGGCTGCAGGAAGCGGCCCGTCCAGAACAGGAGCAGGCCTGCCAGAAGCAGGATAAGGATGCCGAGGAGATAATCTGTGCCCCGGTATACGTGACTGGCAGAAGAAGGCAAGTCTGTTCACCCCCGGCGGAGCTTGTGAACAACAAGATACATTTGAAATTTTTAGCACACCCTGAAGCTTTATGTCAAAAAATGAGCGGACTTGAGCGGATCAACCAGGTGTGAGGAAGGACCCCGCGGCGATGCTTGCTGCCGCCGCGGGGTACAAGGTGTCAGTGCAGTTCCTTTAAGGCAGAGTAGATGATGAAAAGGATCATGATGAGTCCCATGCCGTAGGCGATGAACCCAATGATCTGGGCCCAGAGCAGACTGGCCTGGGAAGGGGGTGTGGTTTCGAGCCTTCCAAGTGTACCCTCTTCGCGCATCCTCTGGTACTCAAGAGGCCTCTCATGCTGAAACTCCTCTTCCGAGATCCTCCCTGTAAAGATAACGTGATCGAGGGGGAACTTCTCCGGTCTCAGGTGTGTATTAAAAAAGTGGATCGTGAAGATGAAGCCGGCTGCCAGAAGCGCCTCGTCCGAGTGAAGGATGATGGCTACGTTGAAGGTCCAGCCCGGAACGAGCTGGGCGAAAAACTCCGGGAACCAGAGCATCAGGCCGGAGAAGCCGATGATACCAACGCCCCAGAAGACAGCCAGATAGTCGAACTTTTCCCAGTAGGTGAATCGGTCGAATTTGGGCCGTTCCCCCATTCCCAGGAACCAGAGTACGTGGCCGATGACATCCTCAAGGTCCTTGATCCACGGCACCATGGAGTTCGGACCCAGGAACCACTTCAGCAGGGGTTCGTCCCTGATCTTCACCACATAGTAGGCGGCGAAGAGAAGGTGCAGAAAGAAATACAGCCATGTGATTGCGCCGAACACCCTGTGCATATAACCGGCGTTCCCGATCCCGCCCATGAAGGCAGCGAGCGTCTGGGCCCAGCCTGTATGGGAATATTTCAGAGGCATCCCGGTAAAGACCAGACCCAGGAAGCTGATGATGACAAGAGCGTGGAGGAAGCGGTGGTAGTAGTTGAACCGCAGGTACCAGCGTTCCTCCTGGCCAATGTTTTCCGTGTGAGAATAGTCTGTCATGTGTTTATCCTCCCGGATCAATGGGCCCCACCGGACCTGTTACGTGATTTCTCAATAGAGGCGCGAATGAGCCACAGAAGGGTGTGGATCCCGAAGAAGGCAAAGGTCCCCGTCAAAAGTATGACCATCGCCAGGTAAACAAAGTAGAGCATCGGATAATTCTGGGGATCGTGGTAGTCAGCATGGGGCATGTAAAGAGTGAAGTTCCTGTTGGCCCCCGTATGACACTTTCCGCAGGTAGCTACGAGGTTGTCGGGGTGGGCCATGGAGGCCGGATCATCCGTGGGCAGGATGTCGTGGGCTCCATGACAGTCGGGACACTGGGCGGCCCGGGTATATCCCATACCCGTGACCTGGCCGTGGTAGTTCTTGCTGAAGGTATACCCCATCTCCTCGTGGCAGGATGAACATCGATTCACAACGGTCAGGAGGAAGGTGTCATCCATGGCGCGTTCCGTGTCATGAGGGGAATGACATGAAGTGCACACCGGTGCATCTTCCGGGCTGTCAGCGAAGATCTCGCCATGAACGCTTTCCTTGTATTTGTCCACTACGCCCTGGTGGCATGCGGCGCAGGTGTCGTTGATATTGGCTCGGGCCACCAGGGAGGCCGGATCGCTGGCTCCGCGGATATCGTGGCTCCCGTGGCAGTCGTTGCAGACGGCCGAAAAGATCATTCCACTCCTGATGAGCACTATGCCGTGCATGCCACTTTCGTACTGGACGCAGACGTCAAGCGTCTCCTGGTCCGAGTGGCAGGTACAGCAGGTGCCAGGAACGTTAAGGTCATAAACCGATGACCTGGAATCAGACTGCGGCAGGATGTCATGCTTGCCGTGGCAGTCGGAACAGTCAGCGGGGTGTTCGGCTGCTTCCATTATATCAGCAGCGTCTTCATGGCAGTTGGAGCACTGAACCGGTTTGAGCTCTTCCTCGTGCTCGTCCTCAGCAGCGGCAAGGTCCTCGTGGCAGTCCGTACAATCCAGATCTCCATGGAGGGACTCACCGTAGATCCCCTCATCGATGTACAGGGAGATCTCGTTGCCCCTCACGGCCTTTGTGAGCGTATCGTCCGAGTGACAGTCAAAACAGTCGGAAGTGCTCATGGCCAGGGCTGAGGAAGCGGCAGCGAGGAGAACGATGGTGATTAAAATAATTTTCCGCATCGATATCCCCCACTTGACTGCCCCCGACAGGCCTTTCGGCCATCGGAGGGCCAGGCATGAAAAAGTTTTCTCTTTCACAAGCGAGCACAGTAAAAAGGGAGGGAATAGGGGTCCCCTCCCTGGTGATCCTAAAACTTGCCCAGAAGCATGAAGGAGATGACCAGAGCGTAGATGACCAGGGACTCGATGAGCGCCAGGCCGATGATCAGGGTGGTCATGATCTTGCCCGAGGCTCCCGGGTTCCGGGCGATCCCTTCCATAGCGCCTCTGACGGCGATGCCCTGTCCGATTCCTCCGCCGAGAGCGGCGATGCCGATAGCAAGACCCGTGGCAAGGGCGATGCCCATGCCCATAAGACCTGCGGACCCACCTTCCTCAGTAGCTGCGAAGACGACAGGTGCCGCGACCACGAGGATGAGGGCGGTGAGAAGTGCAACGGTGAATACTTGTTTCATTGAGGATTGCCTCCTTTCCCAAGCGTTTTTTATATGATTGGAAAGTAGATCAGTGCGCCTCTTCAAGGGCGAACGTGATGTACAGAATAGACAACAGTGTAAAGACGAAAGTCTGAACCAGAGCGATGAAGACCCCCATGCCCATGAAAATGACTGGAATTCCCAGGGGGACGAGCACAATGAAAATAGCCAGAACCTTGTGGTCCCCCATCATGTTGCCGAAAAGACGAATGGACAGGCTCAGGATGCGGGCGAGGTGGCTGATGATCTCGATGGGAAGCATGAGAGGGGACAGCCACAACACCGGACCGAGAAACTGCTTAAAGTATGAGGCTCCGTGGGTCCTGACCCCGACGACATGGGTTGCCACGAAAATAACCAGGGCGCAGGCGAGGGTAGTATTGAGGTTGGAGGTGGAGGAATCAAAGCCCGGGATAGAACCCATGAGGTTGTTAAAAAGGATAAAAAAGGCGGTGCCTCCAATGAGGGGCAGAAACCGTTTGGCGTTGCTGCCCATGAGGCTCTCCATGAACTGGAGAAGCCCGGTCACAGCCAGCTCCATGAGGTTACTCACGGAAAAAATCTTTGCCTTGGGCGCGATCCCCTGATCGCGGTAAGAACGGTTTACGAGGATCGCAATCAGGATGAGAATCGCTGAGGCAAGACCGGCATGGATTATGGGGGAAGGATCGAGACCTTCCACCTGTTCCAAAGCACTGTGCAGCGGTGTGTGATCCAGAAAAATGAAGGTACCAGCGGCCATTAAGACTCCCTTAAGGTATTTTTCGCCTCCCCTTTATTAACGGGAAACAGAAAAATGTCAAATATTAATGATACGGGCAGTAACCCGAGCCCGATGAGCAGTGCAATGGGGCTCACCATACGCCAATAAAGCAATCCGAGGATAACAGCGGCCGTGATGCCGAACTTGCCGAACCAGATCAGGAGCGCCACTATGCTCTCGATCCCGTCGCCCTCGACCATCAGCGTTACCGTACGTTGTGTTCCCAGAAGGTTAAGGAACACGATGAACCCGCCTGCAGCGAGGCCGACGGCGAGGTGGTTCCTGCCCAGAAGCAGGGCGACGGCGGAAGGAATCAGAGTGAGGACGACGATCCAGATCCTTAACCGGGCGACCCTTGTAAGATCACTCCGGGGGATCATTGCTATCCTCTTCAAAGATCCCCTTCCGGATGGCGCGCATGACCCCCTTGGCGGCCGCGGCAAAACCGAATCCCAGGAAAAGCAGGGTGAGCCAGGGGGTGGTATTGAAGTGACCGTCGAGCCAGGTACCGCAAAGGAGGCCGATGACCACGGCCGCTCCCATCTCCAGGCCCAGGCTGCTCAGTTTTAAAAGATCGTAGAGGGCTCTTGGTTTCGACATATTTTCGCCAGAGGGAATTTGTTCCTGTCAACTGACAGGACACAGGTGCTCAGGACGCGGCGACGCGGTGACGCGGAGAGAAAACCAACCCAATGTCATCCATCCATCGAGTATTTAGTATCTAACGGCTTCTTCATGTTTTCCCCCGACATACCGGCACTCCGATACGACCATACCAGGTGTTCTTTCCCACAAGCTCCCATGCTGTTCCGTCCTCCCCGCGTCACCCGGTCTCCGCGTCTCCGTGTCAAATGTTCCTTCTTGTTTATATGAGCTGCAACAGAGCCCGTTCATGGGCCACGATAGTGTTTGCGATATCCTCCTCGCTGTGGGCGAGGGAAATAAAAGCGGCTTCGAACTGAGAGGGCGCCAGATAGATACCTTCGTACAGCATAGCCTTGAAGTAGCTGCTGAACATGGAGGTGTCGGAAGCCTTGGCCCCGGAAAAGTTGTTCACCGGCCCCGGGGTGAAGAAGGTTGTGAACATGCTTCCCACCCGGTTGAAGGCCAGGTCCATCTCGAACTTTTCGCTGGCATCAGTTAAACCCTCAGCCAGGGAGGCTGCTTTCTTTTCAAGGGACTCATATGTTCCCGGACGGTTGAGGATCCGGAGCGTCGCGATGCCGGCGGCCATAGCCAGGGGGTTGCCCGAGAGAGTTCCGGCCTGATAGATCGGTCCTTCAGGGGCCACCTGGGACATATACTCGTCTTTGCCGCCATAAGCCCCCACCGGCAGGCCGCCGCCGATGATCTTGCCCAGGGTGGTCAGGTCTGGAGTGATGCCGTAAAGCTCCTGTGCGCCTCCCAGGGCGACCCTGAACCCGCTCATGACTTCGTCGAAGATCAAAAGGGATCCCTGATCGGTGCACAATTTTCGCAGTCCCTCAAGGAAACCTTCCGCCGGGATGATGACCCCCATGTTCCCCGGCACCGGTTCCACGATGATCGCGGCGATCTCCCCCTTGTTGCTCTCGAACAGCTTTTCCACCGATCCAAGGTCGTTGTACTCGGCGATGAGTGTATTCCGGGCGTAATCTTCCGGGACCCCGGGACTGTCCGGGATACCCAGTGTGAGGGCACCCGATCCTGCTTTCACCAAAAGCCCATCCGCGTGACCGTGATAACAGCCGTTGAATTTGATGATCCTGTCGCGACCGGTGGCGCCCCGGGCTACCCTGATGGCGCTCATGGTGGCTTCGGTGCCTGAATTGACCATGCGCACCTTCTCTATAGAGGGAACAGCCTCGATCACCATTTGTGCAAGTACGGTTTCTCTCTCAGTGGGGGCTCCAAAGCTGGTACCGCTGCGGGCGGTGTCCATGATGGCTTTGAGGACCTCCTCGTGGGCATGACCGGTTATCATGGGTCCCCAGGAACCGACATAATCTATATATCTCTTATCGTCGACATCAACGATTTTCGAACCGTAAGCTTTTTTAATAAACACAGGTTCAGTGCCCACTGATTTAAATGCTCGAACGGGGCTGTTCACACCACCCGGTATGACTGACTGGGCGCTGGCGAAAAGATCTTGTGACTTAGTCATGACTGGGGACTCCTTTTATGAAAATTACCTTTAAAATTAAAGACTTTCCATCTAACATAGAGGTTTTTTGCTGTCAAGGGAAAAGGGTCTATGCAGTGGACCGGTGGTGCGGTCTACCTGTCCGGCGCTGTGGGGGAGATGACATGGAAGAGACTGACGGATCCGGATTAGAAAAAAGAAAAGGTTAGTAAAATGGTGAAATCTTTGTGAAATCTATAGACAAGAGAGGCAAGTTGTTGTATACCGCTTTCAATTCATGGTCGGACCTTTGAGACCTGCACTATCAGTAATACGAATATAAAAAGTCGGTCCATAATACGAAGACAAGCAGTCAGTAATGCGGTCGGCGCAGCAAAACCGAACCGGCAAATATCCCAGAGGGAGGGCGCACGGTGGGAGAGAACGTCATTTTAGGGTTTTTGCCCATTTTGATCTACGTTGCCGTTGTCGTCGTACTCGGCGTTGGAATGCTCATCGGTTCGGAAATTCTGGGCCGCCTGGCAGGCCGACGCTACCCCACTTCCGAGAAAGAGTCCACCTACGAATGCGGCATGATCCCCTTCAAGGATGCCCGCCAGCGGTTCGATGTGCGCTTCTATCTGGTGGCCATGCTTTTCATCCTGTTCGACATCGAGGTAGTGTTTCTTTATCCCTGGGCGGTACTTTTTGGCAAGTTCAATCCGATCCTCTTCGGCTTCGTTGAGATGATCATCTTCATAATGATCCTGCTACTCGGCTATGCCTATATCTGGAGAAAGGGTGCACTGGACTGGCGATGAGCAAGAATCCTACAAAAATTTATAAGGGCCCCGGCCCAAAGGAAGCCAATATTCTCCTGACCTCCTCCAGTGTGGTTATGAACTGGGCCCAGAGGTCCTCCCTCTGGCCGCTGACTTTCGGCCTCGCGTGCTGTGCCATCGAAATGATCTCTGCCGCAGCCGCGCGGTACGACATGGCGCGCTTCGGTTGGGAAGTTTTCAGAGCCTCACCCCGGCAGGCGGACCTCATGATCGTTGCCGGTACGGTGACCAATAAAATGGCGCCGGTGGTAAAGAAGCTCTACGATCAGATGGCCGAACCAAAATGGGTTATCGCTATGGGGAGCTGTGCTACCTGTGGAGGAGTATTTCAGACCTACAGTGTGGTTCCGGGCGTCCATAACATCATCCCGGTGGATGTGTACATTCCCGGGTGCCCTCCCAGGCCCGAGGCTTTGATCCACGGAATCATGACCCTTCAGATGCAGATCGACGGTCAGGTCAACTTCGCTGCCAAGCCCAGAAGGATAGCGCCTGGATATATCGGACCTACCAAGAAGGAGGAAGCGGTTTGACAGTCGACTGGAACCGACAAAACTTCTCTGGGAGCGATCCGGAAAGCCACCCTGCTGTAACAGCCTTACGCAGGGAACTTCCTTCCGCAGTCCTGGAGGTGGGAACCTCCTGCGGCGAGGTCTGGGCAGTGGTAGCGCCCTCAGACTCCATTGCGGTCCTGACCTTGCTCAGGGACGATCCGGCCCTTCTTTTTAATTTTCTCTCCGATCTCACCGCTGTGCACTGGCCGAAGAGGGAAGGGGCCGAGTTCGACATCGTCCTTCAACTCTATTCGATCTCCCTCCGCCACAGGTTCAGGATCAAGGTGCGGCTGGCCGAAGGTGAGAGCACTCCCACAGCGAGCGGCGTCTGGAAGACGGCGGACTGGCTGGAGCGGGAGGTATACGATATGTTCGGGATCCGGTTCGAAGACCACCCGGATCCAAGGCGAATACTCAATCCTGATGGCTTCGAGGGGCACCCGCTCCGCAAGGAGTTTCCTCTCCAGGGCCGGGTACGATGGTAAGGGAGGTATAGGTGGCCAGGCAAGAGATCATGACCATCAACATGGGGCCCCACCACCCCTCCACCCACGGGGTCCTTCGGGTCATCCTTGAGTTGGATGGAGAGGTTGTCGTCAATGCCATCCCCGACATAGGGTACCTCCACAGGGGGGTCGAGAAGCTATCAGAGAGCAAGAAGTACCTGCAGGTACTTCCCCTCACCGACAGGCTTGATTACATCGCCGCCGGGAGCAATAACCTGGCGTATATTCTGGCGGTGGAAAAGCTTCTCGGGATAGATGTGCCGAGGAGAGCGCAGTACGTCCGTGTGGCCATCGCAGAACTTTCCAGGATCATGAGCCACCTGTTGTGGCTGGGTACACACGCCGCCGATATCGGCGCCGTAACCATGCTCATGTATACACTGCGGGAGCGGGAAGATGTCCTGGACCTCATCGAGGAAACCGCCGGGACCAGGTTGATGCCTACCTATTTCCGTCCTGGAGGGGTGGCAAGAGACATCCTGCCTGATTTCAGCGCCAAGATAACAGCTTTCGTGAACAAGATGGACATCAAGATCCAGGAGTACGAGAGACTTCTCACCAAAAACAGGATCTGGATGGGCCGTACCAAAGGTGTTGGTGTCATCAACCGCGAGGATGCCATCAGCCTGGGTCTCTCCGGACCGAGTGCCCGTGCCTCCGGTGTGGATTGGGATATCCGGAGGGACGAGCCCTACGAGATCTATGACGAACTGGAGTTTGATATTCCGGTCCTCCCCGAGGGTGATGTCTACGCCAGGTACCTGATCCGCCTTGAGGAGATGAGACAGTCTTTACGGATTCTCAGACAGATCGTTGAAAAGCTTCCGGAAGGCCCCTTTATCGAAAGCTCCGCCCGATATGTCTACCCTGAAAAAGCGCGTGTAAAGAAGTCCATGGAAGCCATGATCCACCATTTCAAACTGGTGATCGATGGGCTTGCACCACCTGTTGGCGAAGCGTACTCCACTATAGAGTCACCCAAGGGGGAGATAGGGTTCTACATTGTCAGCGACGGCAGCCCTAAACCCTACCGGCTCCGAATTCGACCGCCCTGCTTTGTGAACCTTCAGTCTCTCCTGACCATGTGCAAGGGCAACATGCTGGCTGATGTTGTGGCTGTCATCGGAAGTCTGGATATCGTGCTGGGTGAGATCGACAGGTGAGTCGGACAGGTCAGGGAAGTAACCAGGGAAATAATTAAGTAGGAACCAGCTTTATTATGAACGGTATATGGAGGTCGCAGTGAGCGAGGCAGCTGCAGCAAAAAAACCGGATGAACCCATTGATCTTAAGCCGGTTTACGAGATCCTGGACAGGCTTGCTGGTCAGAAGGGGATGCTCATTCCTATTCTTCAGCAGGTCCAGGATGCCTACGGCTACGTGCCTGAGGAGGCCGCCAACGCTGTGGCCGACGGTACCGGTAGTTATCGTAGTCAGGTTTACGGGGTCCTCACCTTCTACACCCAGTTTCACCTCAGCCCAAGAGGCAGGCACATAATCCGGGCCTGCGCCGGGACCGCGTGTCACGTCAAAGGCGGCGCGCAGGTGATCCACAGGATGGAAAATGAGCTGGGGGTCAAACATGGCGGGACCACGGCAGACCTGATTTTCTCCTTCGAGGAGGTAGCGTGTATCGGCGCCTGCGGATTGGCTCCGGTCATAATGATTGATCATGACGCCTTCGGAAACCTTGATCCCAATACGGCGGAAACGGTTCTCAAGAAGTTCCGCAAGAAGGCTCTTGCGGAAATCGAGGCCGAGGGCAGCGAGGGTGAGAAAAATGACGGCGGCGAAGATGCCTCCGGGGAGTGAGACGTTCCATGGCTAGCGACACCGGCGGACAGCGGATCTACATCGGGATGGGAACCTGCGGGCTGGCGACAGGGGCTGAAGGAGTCCTCACGGCTGTGCACGAAGGGTTCGACAAGCTCAAGATAGAGGTCCCCATCATCAAGACAGGGTGCATCGGCATGTGCTCCCAGGAAGTCCTCCTGGATGTGGACACTCCAGGCCGCGGAAGGGTGACCTACCGCAAGGTGGAGCCCAAAATGGTTGAGGAGATCCTCCAGAACCATGTTGTGGGCGGACATCCGATATCCGAGATGGCCTTCGGCCAGATCATCGGGGAGGGTGATTCAGCCTATGACGGGATCCCCAGCTACCAGGACCTCCCTGTCTACAAAAAACAGAAGAGGATCGTTCTCAGGCGCTGCGGGTTCATCGATCCCGATCTCATTGAGGATTACATCGAGACGGACGGTTATCAGGGCCTCGAAAAGGCAATAAAGACCATGTCGCCCGAGCAGGTGCGTGAGACGGTCAAGGCATCGGGTCTTCGCGGTCGTGGCGGCGGCGGGTTCCCGGCAGGTCTGAAATGGGAGTTCTGCGCCAACGCCCACGGTGACCAGAAATACCTTGTATGCAACGCCGACGAAGGAGACCCGGGGGCCTTTATGGACCGCAGTGTCCTCGAGGGTGATCCCCATGCGGTTCTGGAGGGGATGATCATCGCCGGTTACGCCATCGGGGCGAGTTACGGTTACATCTACTGCCGCGCCGAATATCCCCTTGCGATCAAGAGACTCCTGACAGCCATTGCTCTGGCTGAAGAGAAGGGTTATCTGGGAGACAATATTTTAGGCAGCGGTTTCTCCTTCGGGCTGCGGGTCAAGGAGGGGGCAGGCGCTTTCGTCTGCGGAGAGGAAACAGCTCTCATGGCCTCCATCGAAGGGAGGCGGGGTATGCCCCGCTCCCGCCCGCCTTTTCCCGCCGTCAAAGGGCTCTGGGGCAAGCCCAGCAACATCAACAACGTGGAAACATACGCCTGCGTGCCGCCCATAATCCTTAAAGGGGCTGAGAGCTACGCCGCGGTGGGCACCGAAGGCACCAAGGGCACCAAGGTGTTTGCCCTTACCGGCAAGATCATCAACACGGGACTCATAGAAGTCGTCGCGGGCACCACCCTGAGAGAGATCATTCACGAGATCGGAGGGGGTATCGAGGAAGGCCGTGCCTTCAAGGCCGCCCAGCTGGGAGGACCCTCCGGGGGCTGTCTCCCTGCAAAGCTGGCGGAAACCGCCATCGATTACGATTCCCTCATCCAGGCTGGAGCCATGATGGGCTCTGGCGGCGTCGTGGTCATGGACGAGACCGACTGCATGGTGGACGTGGCCCGCTATTTCCTCAAGTTCACCGCCGCCGAGTCGTGCGGAAAATGCGTTCCGTGCCGCCTGGGCACCAAGGTCATGCTGGGCATTCTGGAGAGGATCACGGAAGGCAAGGGGACCGAAGAGGATATAGCAAACCTCAAGGATCTCGGTGAGAACATCAAGAGCACATCCTTGTGCGGCCTCGGTCAGACCGCTCCCAACCCGGTCCTGTCCACCCTCAGATATTTTGAGGAGGAGTATCACGCCCATATCAAGGATGGGAAGTGCCCTGCCAAGGTCTGTACGGCACTTATCACCTATAAAATAACGGACAACTGTACCGGATGTACGGTGTGTGCCAAGAAGTGTCCAGTGGAAGCCATTTCAGGGGAGCGAAAAGAACTCCATACCATCGACCAGGAGCGGTGTACCAAGTGCAACATGTGTTATGAGGTGTGCCGCTTCGATGCCGTGGCGAAGGAATAGCGGGATATGACCGTCAGCCTGACAATAGATGGAAAACATGTTGAGGTCCCCAGCGGGACCACGATGCTCCATGCTGCCCAGAAACTGGACATCGATATTCCCACTTTCTGCGATCACAAGCATTTGGTTCCCTTCGGGGCCTGCAGGCTCTGTGTGGTGGAGGTAGAGGGGTCCGGCAAGCTGTTCGCTTCCTGCGTTACCCCGGTTTCCCAGGGGATGGTGCTGAACACAGCTACTCCCAAGGTAAAGCAGGCGAGGGAGGCCGTTATCGAGCTGCTCCTCACCTACCACCCCCTCGACTGCCCTGTGTGCCCCCAGTCCGGGCGCTGCCATCTTCAGGATATGGCTTTCGAGCACGGGAAGGATGCGAGCAGGTTTGGTCCCATAGAGGTGGAAAAGAAGATCGACTATCTTTCCCCTCTCATCGAGAGCAATCAGAAACGCTGTATCCAGTGCGGCAAGTGTGTCAGGATCTGCGACGAGGTGCAGGGCGAGGGGCAACTGGACTTCGTTCAGAGAGGGTTTGGAACGGTTGTCGAACCCAGCTTCGGCAGGGCGCTGGACTGCGAATTCTGCGGCCAGTGTGTCCAGGTCTGCCCGGTGGGCAGTCTTTACAGCCGGATTTTCAAGCACACCTCCCCTGTCTGGGAACTGACTCCCGTTCGCACCACCTGCCCATTCTGCGGTGTAGGCTGCACACTCAACCTCGAGGTCAAGAAGGACCGGATCTACCATGTTCTCGGGGTTGACGACGAGGGGACCAATAACGACGGCTTCCTGTGCGCCAAGGGCCGCTTTGGCTACGAATACGTGGGCCACCCTGATCGTCTCAAGACTCCTCTTGTTCGCAAGGGAGATTCTCTCGTTGAGGCCACCTGGGACGAGGCCTATCAGACTATAGTTGACCGCTTCAAGGCCATCATCACGGGCGGCCCATCTACAGTGGGGGGTATCGCTTCCGCCAGATGCACCAACGAGGAAAACTACCTTTTCCAGAGGTTTATCAGAACCGTTCTGGGTTCCGACAATGTGGATTCCGTGGCACGGTTCGGCCATGCCCCGGCTATGGAAGCGCTGAAAAAGGCTTTCGGGGTCGCCGCGCCCACAGATTCTCTGGCCGATCTGGACGACTCTGATCTGATCTTCGCCCTCGATGCCAATGTAACTGAAGATGCCCACATTGTGGGACTCAAGGTCCTGAAGCGGGCGCGGCAGGGAGGTGCCACTCTGGTGGTGGCCAACCCCCGGAAGATCAAGCTTGCCAACTTCGCAAACACCTATTTGAACATGAAGCCGGGAACGGCAGTGGCTCTGGCCAACGGGCTGATCCACGTGATCCTGGCCGAAGGGCTGGAGGACAAGGATTTCATTGCCTCCAGGGTATCAGGCCTCGAGAACATCAAGGAAACCACTGACGAATTCACGCCTGAAAAGGTTGAAGCACTCACAGGTATAAGCGCGAACAGTATCCGGGAAACGGCCAGAACGATCGCCGCGGCTTCCGCAATGACCATTATCCTCTCCCCCGCCTCCGGTTCCTATACAGGTGAGGACACCGTGGCAGCTGCCGCCAACCTCGCCCTGATCACAGGCAACGTGGGCAAGGCCGGGGCGGGTATCCTTCCCCTGTCCGAGTACAACAACGTGCAGGGCGTGATGGACATGGGAGCCCTGCCTGACAGTCTTCCTGGATACCAGCCACTTCCTGATGGATCCCAGCCTGGACTTGATGCAATGGCAATGATGGAAGCCGCTGCTGCTGGTGACCTCAAAGGGCTCTATATCATGGGGGAGAACCCCCTGACGGCTTTCCCCGACAGGGGACTGGTACAAAAGGCCCTGGAGAACCTGGATTTTCTGGTGGTTCAGGATATCTTCCTTACCGACACAGCCCAAATGGCTGATGTGGTGCTCCCGGCAACAGCCGGCCCTGAAAAGGACGGTACCTTCACCAACACCGACCGCCGGGTTCAGCGGGTCAGAAAAGCCATTGCGCCTCCAGGGAAAACCCGGGCGGACTGGAAAATTCTGTGTGAACTTTTCGAGGCTTTCGGACAGCCGCAGCCTTATGCCGGAGCGATGGAGGTCACCAGGGCCATCGCCAGTGAGATTCCCTCCTATAGGGGCATAACGCCCGAGCGGTTGGAGGCTGCCGGGCTGCACTGGCCTTGTCCAGGTGAAGATCATCCGGGTACCAGCTACCTCCACGGTGACGGTTTCCCCGGCGGTAAGGGGCAGCTCAGAGCAGTCAAACAGCAGGATGTGGGTGAACCTTCCACCGACTATCCACTCGCCCTGCTTTCGGGAATGATCCTCTTCCACTCCGGCACCACCACCAAGTGGGCCAAAGGCCTGAATGAACTGGCTCCCGAGGCAAAGGCAGAGATCAGCCCACTCGATGCAAAGGATCTCGGAATCGCCGATGGCGACCGGGTCCTCGTCAGCAGTGAAAAGGGGCAGATTGAAGCGGTGGCAAAGATTACACCGCGGAGTCAGAAGGGCGTGGTCTTTATTCCTGCCCACTACAGCAACATGTCTGTCAACTCCCTGATGACCAGTGACCCTGTAAGAGAGAAGACGATGACATACATTTCCATTTCACGTGTGGGATCATAAAAGGGCATCTTTATGGAGAACATCTGGCTTTACCTCCTGATATTGCTGCTGAAGATCATCGGTATATTCGCTGTCGCTCTGGGCGGCGTTGTGGTGATGAACTGGGTGGAGCGCAAGGTTTGCGGACACATCCAGCATCGGCACGGACCGCTTTACGTCGGTCCCATTGGCATTTTTCAGCCCATCGCTGACAGTATCAAACTGTTTCTCAAGGAGGACATTACACCCAGGAATGTAGACAAGCCTGTCTTTTACCTGGCCCCTCTCCTTTGTCTTACACCGGCCCTCCTCACCTTCGCTGTCATCCCTGTGGGGCCACACATCCTGATCGGCAACGTCAATGTGGGCCTGATATATATCCTTGCCATCTCATCCCTGGGAGTCTTCGGTATTATCATGGGCGGCTACGCATCGAACAATAAGTACGCCCTGTTAGGCGGACTTCGTTCCTGCGCCCAGATGATCAGCTACGAAATATCCCTCGGATTGTCCATCATTGGAGTCCTCATGTATTCGGGTTCTCTTTCCATGGTGAAGATCGTCGAGGCTCAACAGGGCCTGATATTCGGTTTTCTCCCCAACTGGTTCATCATCCCCCAGTTCCTCGGGTTTGCTATCTTTCTGGTTGCCATTTTTGCCGAAACCAACCGCCTGCCCTTCGACCTGCCTGAGGCGGAAAGCGAATTGGTAGCTGGCTATTTCGTCGAATATGGAAGCATGAGATGGGCCATTTTCATGCTTTCTGAATATGTCGCCATGATCTCCGGCTCCTGTGTAATGGTCACTTTGTTTCTCGGCGGATGGCTGCCTGTACCGATCATAGGACCGTTCATCGAAGGGCTGCTGCCGGCAGCCGTTGTCCTTTACGCTATGCCGGTGGTTTGGTTCATCTCCAAGGTGGCGTTTTTCATGTTCTTCTTTGTATGGGTAAGGTGGACCTTCCCGAGGCTGCGATACGATCAGCTCATGTCCCTGGGATGGAAGATCCTCCTGCCCCTGGCTCTTTTCAATATATTCATCTCGGGCATCATGAGGATGGCCCAGATAGGCTGATAAGCGGGAGATTGCTGTGGGATTGATGACTAATATCTTTCAGACAGATCTGATCAAAGGGCTCACCCTTACGTTACGGTATTTCTTTTCCAAGCCGGTGACCATGAGATACCCGGAGGTTTATTATGACCTTCCGGACAGGTTCCGAGGGGGCCAGGTCCTGAAACGGGACGAAAACGGCAAGGAACGCTGTGTAGGATGCGGGTTGTGCCCTGAAGTTTGCCCATCGGGAGCGATCACCCTGGAAACCTCCGAGGGCGAGGATCACGAAAAGGTTGTGGACAGTTATGTGATCGATCTGGGTCTTTGCATCTTCTGCGGTTTCTGCCAGGAGGTGTGCCCTGTGGACGCGGTGTTCATGGGCAAGGATTTCGAGCTGACCCTCACCGACCTTGCCAAGCTGCGAGTTACCAGAGAACAGATGCTCACCAAAGGGGAAGACCCCAAATACGATAGCCTTT
Source organism: bacterium (assembly GCA_029210965.1). Taxonomy (NCBI): domain Bacteria; species bacterium. The sequence goes on from JARGFZ010000033.1 coordinate 22,635, forward strand.
AGGAGTACGGAAATGGGTCTGTACGACATTACATTTTACTATTTCGCTGTGGTGGTGGTTGTGACGGCTCTCCTGGCTGTCTCCAGACCGAACCCGGTCCATGCGGTGCTTTTCCTGATTCCCTGCTTTTTCCATGTTGCCGGGATCTTTGTGCTGCTGCAGGCTGAGTTCCTGGCTGTTGTCCAGATCCTGGTTCCGGCGGGAGCGCTCATGGTGCTCTACCTCTTTGTGGTGTTTCTCTTTAACCTCTCCGAGGTCAAGGGGATCAAATCGACCCACCGGCAATCGGTCCTGGCAGGGATCGTTGCCTTGATCATGTTCATACTTCTGGCAGTTCTGGCTGTTCGCGGCATTTTCCCCGGTCCTTTCCAGGGACTGGTGGAGAGCACTGCGGTGGAAAACACCGTTGCCGTGGGCGGGGCTCTTTATACAAGGTTCCTGTTCCCCTTTGAATTGGCCTCCCTGGTGCTCCTGGTGGTCATGTTCGGGGCAATGGTCCTCGCCAGAAGGGAGGAAAAAGAATGATCTCCCTGACACACTTCCTCGTATTGTCCGCCATCCTGTTCACTATCGGCCTGATGGGCGTGCTTATGAGAAAAAACGTCATCATAGTCCTGCTCTCGATTGAGTTGATGCTCACAGCTGTGAACTTGAACTTCATCGCTTTTTCCCACTATATGAAAAACCCTGTTGGACAGGTTTTCGTCTTCTTCGTCATGACCGTTGCCGCTGCAGAGACGGCTCTTGGGCTAGCCATTGTGGTGGCGCTGTTCAGGAATATTGAAACGGTCAACGTGGATGAGATCAACCAGCTGAAGGGCTAGGAGACGACCCGATGACTGATGCCATAGTCCTGGTTCCACTATTCCCCCTGTTGGCTGTTCTGGCTAACCTTCTTTTCGGCAGGAACATGTCCGAGAAGGCGGTCGGCATCATGGGCAGCGGCGCAGTGGGCGCTTCTTTTCTCGCGGCTGCGGCCTCCGTGTGGGGGCTGATCAGCCTGGACCCGGGCCACCGGGTTGTTGAGGTGATCCTTTACCAGTGGTTCAGCTCCGGAGTTTTCGCGGTTGACATCGGGTTCCTGCTGGATCCCCTTTCCTCTGTTATGATCCTCGTGGTTTGCGGGGTCGGGTTCCTTATCCACGTTTACTCCATAGGCTACATGCACAACGATAAGGGGTTTTCCAGGTACTTCCTCTACCTGAACCTGTTCGTGTTTGCCATGCTGCTGCTGGTTCTGGGAAACAGCTACCTTCTGCTCTTCGTCGGTTGGGAAGGGGTGGGTCTTTGCTCTTACCTCCTCATCGGGTTCTGGTACCATAAGGACAGCGCCTCCGAGGCTGGCAAAAAAGCGTTTATCGTTAACCGCATAGGTGACTTCGGGTTCATGCTGGGGATGCTGTTCATTGCCGTGACCTTCGGGACCCTCAACTTTACCAGGGTGTTCGCCGAGGCGCCCAATCATTTTCATACGGGTGATCCCCTTATTATCCTCATTACACTGCTGCTCTTCCTCGGGGCCTGCGGCAAGTCGGCACAGATCCCCCTGCACATCTGGCTCCCGGATGCCATGGAGGGCCCCACCCCTGTATCGGCCCTTATTCACGCGGCCACCATGGTCACGGCGGGTGTGTACATGGTCTGCCGCAGTCATGTACTTTATAACCTGGCTCCGGAAACTCTCCTGGTGGTAGCCGTCGTAGGGTGCCTCACGGCCTTTTTCGCAGGAACCATCGCCCTGGTCCAGAACGACATCAAACGTGTCCTTGCCTATTCCACAGTGAGTCAGCTCGGCTACATGTTCCTGGCCGCCGGGGTGGGTGCCTATACCGCGGCGATCTTCCACCTCATGACCCACGCCTTCTTTAAAGCGCTTCTCTTTCTTGGCGCCGGGAGCGTGATCCATGCCCTGTCCGACGAGCAGGATATCCGGAAGATGGGCGGGCTGCGGAAGATCATGCCCACGACATACAAAACCTTCGTGATAGCGTCCCTTGCCATCGCGGGGATCCCGCCCCTCGCGGGCTTCATGTCCAAGGATGAGATCCTTTATTCGACCTTTAATTCAACCCATCCGGGTATCGCGCCCATCCTTCTCTGGTCGATGGGGCTTCTCACCGCTTTCATGACGGCTTTCTACATGTTCCGCCTGGTCTTCAAAACTTTCCACGGGGAGTCTCGCATGGATCCTGAGGTAGAGGCCCATGCCCACGAATCGCCCTCGGTGATAACGGTGCCCCTTTCAATCCTCGCTGTCCTTTCAGCTTTCGGCGGGTTCCTGGGGATACCCATTTTCCTCAAGGCCAACGTCATACACAACTGGCTAGGCCCACTATTTGAGGCCGCAGGAGGGCATGGCGAGGAAGCAGGCGGGGTTGTCCATCACAGCCTCACCACCGAACTGGGCCTGATGGTTCTATCGGTAGCCGTCGCCACAGGAGGTATCCTCCTGGCACTGAACATCATTCTCAAGCGGCCCCAGGTGGCGGAGGGTGTCCGAAACAGCTTTGGCTTCCTCTACGACCTGTTCCTTAACAAATGGTGGGTCGACGAGCTTTACGAAATGGTTATCGTGGGGCCCTTGCGCTGGATAGCCGGGATCTTCTGGACTGAGTTTGATGGAAAAGGGATCGACGGGACACTCCACGGTATTGGCGGAGGAGCCCTGCGTTCCGGTGGGTTCCTTTCAAAGCTCCAGACAGGATTTATACAGAACTATGCTCTTTCCATGGCGGGAGGGCTTGTTTTTGTACTTCTGTGGGTGCTGTTTTAAAAGCAGAATCCAGGAGCCAGAATCCAGCCCTTCGACCAAGCTCAGGGTCCCGAGCCTGTCGAGGGAGAGCCAGTAGTAAAACAGGTTAATACTAACCAGGAAGAGCTATAAATGAGCGAAATGAGCCTACCCTTACTTTCCATAATCACCTACATCCCTGCCGTCGGTGCGATCCTCATGGCCCTTTTCATTTCAGGCAAGAACGCGGCGGCCATCAGAAATACCGCACTGGGGATCGCCCTCATCGATTTTGTAGCGTCACTGGGGCTCCTGTTCAAGTTCCAGGTGGGGGTGCCCGGGTTTCAGATGATCGAAAAGGTCTCCTGGATCCAGAGCTTTGGAATTCAGTATTTCATGGGAGTGGACGGGATCAGCCTGCTGCTGGTGCTGCTCACCACCCTGCTGGGCGTTCTGGCCATTTTATCGTCCTTTACCGCGATAACGAAGCAGGTCAAGGAGTACATGGCGTGCCTGCTCTTCCTCCAGACGGGAATGATCGGAGTCTTTTTCTCTCTGGATGTGGTGCTGTTCTATATCTTCTGGGAAGTTATGCTGATCCCTATGGTTTTACTCATCGGTATCTGGGGTGGTCAGCGCCGTGTCTACGCCGCGGTGAAGTTCTTCCTCTATACTCTGGTGGGCAGCCTGTTCATGCTGATCGGTTTTCTGGCCATCTATTTTACCCACGGCTCGGCTACAGGCGTCTACACCTTTGACCTTCTTAAATGGTTCGACGGTTCACTTCCATCCAACATCCAGTTCTGGGCCTTCTGGGCCCTGTTCCTGGGCTTCGCCATCAAGGTACCGCTATTTCCGTTCCACACATGGCTTCCTGACGCCCACGTTGAGGCGCCAACAGCAGGTTCTGTCATCCTTGCCGGTGTGCTTCTCAAAATGGGAACCTACGGTTTCGTGCGGTTTTCCCTGCCCCTTATGCCCGAAGCAACTATGAATGCGATCCCTTATGTCATGGCTCTCGCCCTCATCGGGATCATTTACGGGGCGCTGGTGGCCTGGGTACAACCCGATGCCAAAAAGCTGGTGGCCTACAGTTCGGTAAGCCATCTCGGTTTTGTCATATTGGGGCTGTTCACCCTCACCGTTCAGGGTATTCAGGGCGGAGTTCTGCAGATGGTCAACCACGGACTTTCCACCGGCGCCCTGTTCCTCCTGGTGGGAGTGCTTTACGAAAGACGCCACACGAGGATGCTTGATGACTTCGGCGGTCTCACTAAAAAAATGCCGATCTTTGCCGTAATGCTCGGGATCGCCACCTTCTCCTCCATCGGACTTCCCGGCCTGAACGGTTTCATTGGTGAGTTTCTCATCCTCCTGGGGGCGTTCAAGGCCGAGATGTACGTCTACTGCGCGATCGCTGCCACAGGCATCATCCTGGGGGCTGTCTATATGCTGCACATGTATAAAAAGATCATGTTCGGTGAGATCACCAAGAAGGAGAACGAAGACCTGAAGGATATGAACTTCAGGGAAATACTGGTGATGGCTCCGATCATCGTCCTTATATTCTGGATCGGTCTCTATCCAGGGCCCTTCCTGAGGATCCTGGAACCAGCCGTTAACGAGGTGGTGGCCAGGGTAAACGTGGGAACGAAGGACAGCGAGCGATCCCACACAGCCGCTGTTGGAAAATATACATCAGGTGAAGAGGTTGCGGTCGTTGCGGTATCAGACGCTGTGCTTTCTTCCCATGGAATCGACGAATAAGGGAGTGACCCGATGCTGAGTATCCTATTGCCCGATTTCAGGGTCATTGCCCCCGAGCTGATCCTTACCTTAACAGCTTTCGCCGTTATCGTGTGGGATCTGATCACACGGACCAAGAGCCATACGACATCAGCGGCCCTATCTGTCCTTGGTGCCATTGCGGCGCTGGCAGCCACGGCGGCCACCTGGAAGGTGAACGTATCCACTTTCGGGGACGCTGTCGTGCTGGACCCCTTCGCCTCTTTTTTCAAGGTTATCTTCCTCGTTGCGTTGATCCTTTCTATTGCGCTTTCCCTGCGCCGTATCAGCGACAGCGGTTCCGAATCTCATTCAGAATATTACGCTCTCATGCTTTTCGCCACAGTGGGAATGATGGTTATGGCTTCAGGCCGTGAACTTATTACGATCTTCCTTGGGCTGGAGCTGCTTTCCATGTCGCTGTACATCCTGGCCGGTTTTTTCCGCAGGGATACTCTTTCCAACGAAGCCGCCCTCAAGTATTTTGTTCTGGGTGCCGTTGCCACAGGCATCCTGCTTTTCGGTATGTCCTATATCTACGGAGTCACTGGCAGCACCCATCTCCAGGTAATCGGAGAGACCCTTCGGGCCCATCCCGCTGCATTGGCGGACAAGGCTCTACTGGTAGGGTTGTTCATGGTCCTGGTTGGTTTCGGTTTCAAGATCTCCATGGTACCTTTCCACCAGTGGACACCGGACGTTTACCAGGGGGCACCTACCCCGGTGACAGCTTTTATGTCGGCAGGACCCAAGGCGGCCGGTCTTGCGGCTCTTATTCGGGTTCTGGTTGAGGCCATGCCACAGTTGAGCCACGAATGGGAGATCCTGGTCGCGGTGTTCGCTGTGCTCACCATGACAGTAGGGAACCTGGCGGCCCTGGCCCAGACCAACCTTAAGAGAATGCTTGCTTACTCCTCCATCGCCCATGTGGGATATATCCTGATTGGTCTTGTGGTCAGTGTAGGCGGACAGGCCGACAGGGCCATATCGGCAATCATGTTCTATCTGCTCGCATACACCTTTATGAATATCGGCGCTTTCGCCATTCTAATCTATCTTGGCCGCGAAGGAACATCCCACGAAAACCTGGATGATTTCAGTGGTCTGTCACGCCGCTCCCCTTTCGCGGCCCTGGCCATGCTGATTTTTCTTTTCTCCCTGGCGGGCATTCCTCCTACAGCCGGTTTCGCTGCCAAGCTCTCGATCTTTTACGCTGCCATTCAGGGCGGGTATTACTGGTTGGCCATCATCGGGATCCTCAACAGCGCCGTTGCCGCCTACTATTATCTGCGGGTGGTGGTGGTCATGTACATGCGGGAGCCTGAAGGTGAACTTAAATCGGCCGCAGCATCTCCCATACTGTGGGCCGGCATCGCCCTGGCTCTGGCCGGCACGATCCTCCTTGGGATACTTCCAGGAGACTTCCTCGAGGCAGCCAGGGTGTCCGCGACTATCCTCCTGTAGAGCCACAGCCGGAAATTATCAGTGAACCGTGAATCGCAATACAGTGACCAGCAATAATCCCCTTTTCACCCTCCACTTTTCACTCATCGTCAATTTGTCAGAATCTTCCTTTTTGATAAGAACGGGGATACTGGATATCATTAACCTTGATAGAGTCGCAAAAAGTCCAATCCGGGACTTTTCGCTCCACGGAAAGGGAAAAGCGTCGTTTTCCCTTTCCTT